>JAYTUN010000109.1:0-6296 GCA_043744495.1 Ignavibacteria bacterium | reverse complement strand
TTTAATAATGATTTAAAGTTTGTAAATGGAACATCCAGATTAGAGTAATTTATGCTCGAAACAGCGTTTCGAGTTACAAGAGGTCAACTTGAGTTATTAATTTTGTGAAATTCGTGTAATTAGTGGCATAAAATAATTCTTACCCTTCAAACTCAGTCTTCTCAATTTCTTCAATTGGGATAGGATAATTTCCGCTGAAACAGGCGTCACAATATCCAATTTTTTCTCCGTGTTTATTAATACCCTGCGGCACTGAATCATGCAGCTTTTCTAATGATAAATATTCCACAGAATTTACATCAAGATATTCCCTGATCTTTTCAAGATCCCGGTCGCATTGGTTTGCAATTAACTCACTCTTTGAGGGGAAATCCATTCCATAGTAACACGGTGAAATTATAGGCGGTGAAGTGATCCTTAAATGTATTTCCTTTGGTCCGGCTTGTTTTACAAGTTTGACAAGTTGTTTTGCAGTTGTGCCTCTTACAATTGAATCATCTACAATAACAACTATCCTGTTTTTTAATACAGATTTAACAGTGTTGAATTTAGCCTTAACTTTAATTTCACGGTTATCCTGTCCAGGCTGAATGAATGTTCTGCCTATATAATGGCTGCGGATAAGACCAAGCTCCAACTTAACATAAGGATTGCTTTTAATTGTTTCGGTTACGTATCCCAATGTTGCTGTGTTGCTTGAATCAGGAACGCTGATTACAACAACTTTTTTATCTTCAACATTAGCCTTAGGCACAGGCTTTTCAATAGCAAGATTTTTGCCAAGCTTTCTTCTTACTTTATCTACTGTATGTCCAAATATTGTTGAATCGGGTCTTGAGAAATAGACATATTCAAAGATACAATGTTTAGTTTCAGGCTGTTTATCTATAATGAATGATTTTACTTCACCTGTTTTTATAACTTCCTCATCAATTTGAATAACTTCACCGGCTTTAAGGTCACGGATATAATCAGCGTTAATTATATCAAACGCGCATGTTTCAGAAGCAAACACAAAGCTGTTCCCAAGCTTAGCCATTGAGAGTGGTCTTACCGCATATGGGTCTCTGATGGCAAAAAGTTTATCATCAGTAATTAAAACTATTGAATAAGCGCCGGTTATCTGCCTTGCAGCATCAAGTATCTTATCGATCATTTCAGTTTCTCTTGAGCGTGCGATCAAATGGAGGAATATCTCACTATCAGTTGATGTCTGGAACAATGTCCCTTCATTCTGAAGCTTATCTCTTAGTTCCCTAGTGTTGGTAAAATTCCCGTTATGAGAAAGCGCAAGGTGTCCTTGCTTAAAATTGACCTTGAAAGGCTGAATATTACTTCTGCTATCTGAAGCACCGGTTGTTGAATACCTGTTATGCCCGATTGCTGCAGTTCCTATTAAAACATTTGATAGTACATTCTTGCCGGAAAAAACATTTAATGCTATACCATGCCCTTTATGAATGTTAAACCTGTGTTTGCCGCTATCCAGCAATTCAGAAGAACAAATACCGGATGCTTCCTGTCCGCGATGCTGCTGTGAGTGAAGTCCGTAATAGGTCATTACAGCCGCCTGTGGATGGTCATAAATTCCAAATATAGCACAGTTACTATGTGGTTTATCTTCACCATCAAAATCTTTCGGATCTGAATTAATCGTATTTAATTTTAATTTATTATTATCCAATTATATATATAAATTTTTATATTAATCTAATATGATTTGAAAATATCCAGCCTCTGTTGCCCATCCAGCATTCAACTCTGTAAATTCCTTTATCTTTTATATCCCATGCTGTATTCATGCCTATTGATTCATTAATCATGATTCCATTATGAATAAGTTTAATAGTGCATTCTTTTGGAACCAAAGCTCTAAGGATAACATTTTCTCCATTTGAGGTGATCGTATCACCCATATTGCATATAATGCCTTTAAATTCAGCATAAAAACGAAATCCGGCTGCGTTACCGTTATAATAATTTGCTGCAAAACACTTTCCTGTTTTTAAGGCTGCAAGTATCATGGTTTTATCTTTTTCAAATGCAGATTTATTGTTCTTTAATATAGGCTCGTCAACTAAAACATGTGTTCTAATAGATTTGAACAGGACCTTGTACGCAAATATTTCGACTTCAAAAAATCCTAGAACGTTTTGTTTTAAAGCATGGGCATCAACACCGCCAATTCCGGTAACGTGTCGGTTCATAGCAGCATCATCCCACCTTTTAAGTGTCTTTGCAGGCGGAGAAATGATTGATTTGAGCGGGTGCAAAAATCTATCGATTTTATTGCCATCATCCATTCCTTCTATCCATTCGCTCATATGATTCCAAATTTCGATTCCTGTATAATCATCAGTTTCTTCTATCCAGGGATATGATGGATGTTCTGGCAGGTGGCTGCGCTCTTCATCAGGATGTGCAAGAAAACCAATACCGCCTTTTTCTTTTATCTGCTTAACATATTCATTAGCAGAAAGCTTGCAGCCAAGCTCTCCATTAGGCAGCTCCTGGTATGAGCCGATAACTTCATCAATTCCCAAAGTAAGGTAGTGATTTTTATTAGCCATATCGTTTACTTCATAACCTATCAGAACCATAACATTATTAAGCCATTTTTCATAACCATCTGCTTTTGACTTTAGCGTGTTATGATCGGTCATTATAATGAAATCTAAGTCAGAATCATAAGCCGCTTTGGCAATATCTTCTATTTTCCCTGTCCCATCGGAATAGACAGAATGTATATGAACCGCACCTGCGTATTCGTACATTTATAAACTAAATAATTGATTGATTTACAAAAATAGCTTTAAAAGAAATTAATATAAATGTATTATTGCATATCTATGCCGGTTAATTTCAGGAAAAACAGGAAAATCAATTTCTTAATACTTATTACCATATTGGTTTTTTGTATCAATAGCTCATTTAGTCAGTTAAAAAACGAGAATTTTCTAATAAAATGGGGTTCATGGGCTTTATTGCAGGCAATTCCATCACCAACATTTTATGAAGATAGAAACGAAAACTCCTCAAGTTTGAAGTTCGGGCTTGAGTGGCAGGTGATACCTGTTTCTTATTCATTTAATGCCAACAAATATGTTTCAAATTTCAATTTCTTTCATATAAAGCCAAATAAAAGGTTTTCTGGCTCAGCAGAAACATTTTTTGAGCCATCATATATCCCCGGAGGATTCAAAAATAATACTCTTAAGAAATTTACATACAAAACCGGGATAAGAATAGTATTACCTGTATTTCATAGGGGTGAATATCTTTCTTTTTCATTGGGAGCGGGTTACTATTGGCAGAAAACAATTACACAAATATATGATGGGATAACTTATGAAGCAGGAATATACAGTTTTTTTGGGATGATGGGGTTAAAATTCAACTACAATCAGAATGCACCAAGCAGGTATAACATTGGGTTATATATTAAATATTATTAAATGAAATTACAGAAATATATAATACTGATATTTTCAGGAATGATGTTGATCTCGGGAATATCCTGTAATTTACTGCTTGTTGCTGTCAGAAATGTCCCGACATTTTTTGAAACACCTGCTAAAGTCAAAAATAAGATTACAAATCCAATCAAGCCAAATATAAGGCTTTCAGCTTTATGGATAGGGCATGCAACAGTTCTGCTGCAGATGGATGATAAGGTGATTATTACTGATCCGTTCCTGAGCGAAACAGCCGGTGAGTTTGCACGCAGGGTAGTGGAGCCGGGAATTGATCCTGAGAATATCCCGCCATGTGATGTTATACTTATTTCACATTCACACTTTGATCATTTGAACTATTCCAGCCTTGTGTTACTTGAGGAGAAAAGCTCTAAAACCGCGCTTGTTTTCCCTGAAGGACTTGAAAACTACCTGCCGGACTATAAAATGAATATGGTCTTAATGAAAAATGATAAAGGATATGAAAGCAAAATATTAGGGGAGTCAAAAACAATAAACGGAATAAAGATCACAACCGTATATGCGCAGCATTGGGGCGGAAGATACGGTATTGATGGATACTTATGGGGAGATAATTCATTTACAGGCTACATAATAGAATATAATGGCATGACAGTTTATTTTGCAGGTGATACAGGTTATGATGCAGTTAAGTTCAAGCAATTGGGAGCGATGTTTAAAATTGATCTGGCGTTAATTCCAATTGGACCGTGTGCTGACTGCAAACAATGCGGAACATATAATCATGTTTTTCCTGTTGAGGCTTACGAAATATTCAAGGATGTTCATTCTAAATGGATGGTGCCTATACATTATGGCACACTTCATTTTGCGCAGGCTGACCCGATGGAACCAGTACACGCATTCAATGAAATAATAATAAAAAATAAGGAACAGGAAAAGATAAAAGTTCTGAAAATAGGCGAGCAGTATGAATTTATTACTAAGTAAGCGATGCATAAAAAACGAAAGCCCACAATCATTGGTTAGCGGACTTTCAGAGGATAATGAGGTAATTTAGATTTATTTAAAATTGTTAAGCCAAATTCATTTCCAGTGACCCGGGACCCAAACTAATTTACCAAATTTATTGTGTTTGTAATGACCTGCAACCCATACGTATTTTGGTACGGGTTTATGTATTGTACTAACAGTTGTTCCTTTTTGAACAGATGAGGAATATGATGTTGTACCCAAACCACAGAATATCAGCATTGCAGCTATAACTGTTAATATTGATGTTTTTAGAGTTTTCATTATTTTCTCCTTTATTTTTTTAATAATACTTTAATAATACTTTCTGAAAGTTAGACAAAGTCTCTTAAGAAAGGTTTAATGTTAAATAAAAATAATTGAAAAAAAATTTACTTAAAGGGATTTGCAGAAAAACTATATTTAGTAATTCACCTTACGCAAAACCATACACTTCTTTCCTCCGAAGGAGTCCTTTGGACAAATTCCAGTTTGGAAAGCATTTTACATGCTAAACTGGAGTTTAGCAACAAGGGCAATTATGGAAACCATGCTGTGCAAAGAATGATGCGAAGCATGCTGGCATAAAGTTTAGAAAATATATTACATGATTCTTATGTGTTTTTATTTGCTATGCGTTAGGTGAGTTAGTAAAGAATTATTTTTTATTGAATAGATTTTTAATCCGTAATGAAAGATTGACCAGTATCAATGTTAATTGAATATTTTGACCAATGAGCTTTTCAGCTTCTTCAAGCTCAATTACAATATTAAAAATATCGCTATTGGGAAAGTTTGCATTGAGTTTGCCGAGTCTTTCAGCAAGATCGTAATTTGTCAATTGGTCAGGCTTGGCATTACCCGAAGTTTTAACTATTAATAGGTCACGGATCCAGATATTAAGAAAGAAAAGGAATTGCCGGGTTTTTTCCTTATCGTTTTTTGCAGAAACGCTTCTGCAAATTGCAATAACCTGCGCATAATCATTTTTAAGTAAAGATAGCAGGTAGTCAAGCGCGGTATTTCTTAACTCCTCAATACCAAGTTTTAGCAGGTCCATTGCCCTGCTGTAACTGCCAAAACATAACCTGGCTGCAAGATTAACCTGTTTTTCGGGGTAACTGCCATTAATGATAAGTTTATCAATAATATCTTTTTCAATTAATGGCTCAAAATGAATTTGCTGGCACCTGCCGATAATAGTTTGAGGCAGGGAGTTAACTTTTGAAGTAGTTAATATTATTACGCAGTTCTTTGGAGGTTCTTCAAGTATCTTTAGCAGGGCATTTGAAGCTTCCTGTTTCATTTTATCGGCTTCTGAGATAAGAAATACTTTAATTTTACCAGAAGGTGCAGATAGATAAATTTTGCTTACAAGATCCCTAATGCTGTTAATTCTGATATTATTAGCGCCTGCAAGAATTATCCTGTGATAAGGGTTTTCGGATTTAATGGCAAACTGCTCCATATATTCATCAAAATCTGCGGCAGCAAGCTTTTCGACCGGATCAGATTCAGAATCATCTTTGTTAGCTGCCGGTAGCGCACAGATCAATTTAAAATATTCAGAGCGGAAGGATGAAATTTTCCTGCAATTATCACATTTATCACAGGATTCACTCTTATCAATAAGTTCAGTACAGTTAAGCAGTTTTGCAAATTCAATTGCTACAGCATCTTTACCAACACCATCTGTTCCTTCAAACAAATAAGCATGACTTATTTTTCTGCTTAAAAAAACAGATTTAAGTTTTTCCTTAACTTGAGCCTGTGAGATAATATTTTTCCACATATCAGAATGCGTTTCCCAAGCCAAATTGTATAGCATATTTACTTTTAAAAATATTT
>JAYTUN010000108.1:0-24064 GCA_043744495.1 Ignavibacteria bacterium | reverse complement strand
TAACCTTATTATTCCATTTGGAAATTCCATAGACAACAATAATTGAAATATACGGAACAAGAATACTAAGGTAGCGGTAAAATTCAACTCTTTGCTTGATTGATATTATCCCTGCAAGAATAAGCGGTACAAACAGCACTAATAATACCAATACCAGAGAATTATTAACATTTTTATTTCTTATAAGTATAATTCCGGCAAAAGAAGTTAAAAGCACAACTGCTATGAAATAAGTAAAGTATTTTACTGATTCATATATTGAGTAATAATAATACATCCCCAGGTTCAGGTTCCTGATATAATTAACATACTCAGTTAATACCTGCATTGTTGTTTGCGGTGCTCGCCAATACTGTCCCCTACTAGAATGAACAAATAGCTCAGGTATCCAAATTGAATATATTATCAACATCACTGCTGTAATATATAGATACGCTATATATTGCTTTGGGTTTTTCCTGTTAACATATAATATATAAAGCAGTTCCGCTGCAAATATAAAGAAAGAAAAGTAATGTGTATAAAGTGCCGCCACAGTAAACAGAATAAATGGAATAGCATATTTTTCTTTGAATATCTTATGATAATCGTGGGATTTATCAGTCAGTTTAAGTAGAAAATATACCGAGCCAATGTTCAGGAACAAGTTCATAGCAGCCATACGGACTTCCTGTGAATAGTACAAATTCAACGGGGATACTGCATAAAGGATTACTACTAGGAATGCATGCGTTGGATCCATTAAGCGCTTGCTGATAAGATAAATAAAAAATACCGCAGAAGAAGTGAACAAAGCAGAGAGCAGCCTCATTGAGGCGACAGAATCACCGCATACAAAATTCCACATTTTAAGTACGAAGTAATACAATGGAGGGTGTATATCATTGGAAGTTCTTACAATAATATCATAAAATGAACCCAAGCTTAAATGCCATGAATATACTTCATCAAACCACAGGTTTTTTTGAGATATGAATGCTAAACGGAGTGATAAACAGAAAATGAAAACAAGAAACAGGAGTATTTTTTCTGTTCTTGGATTCATTCACCTATAAATTGGAATACTACTTTACGGCTGCGGGGTCTTTCATCAAAATCCATCAATATTACCTGCTGCCATGTGCCAAGAAGAAGCTCACCATTAACAAAAGGGATAGTTTGAGAGCATCCGAATAGTGTCGAGCGGAGGTGTGCATGTCCGTTATGATCTCCCCATGTATCATTATGATGATACTTTTTGCCTGAGGGTATGAACTTCTCAAGTATCTCAGGAAGGTCTTTCTTTAAACCCGGTTCATATTCAATTGTACTTATTGAAGCTGTTGAACCGACTACAAATACCGTAACATTACCGTTTTTAAGTTTACATTTATCAAAGGAAGAATTAAGAACTTCGGAAAGATTAACGATATCACAATCTCCTTTTGTTTTAAAAGAATAGTTTTCTGTAATTACCTTCATAACTCAGCTAAATTGTAGAATTTTGATAGTTTAAGATACAATTGATTCCATCTAAAACAGTATTTTGAATATAAGTATATTTAAAATTCACATTATTTATAAGGAAATTTGAAGAACCTCCGGTAATAATTACCTTAAGTTTTCCATTAAAATGCTTTTTTACTGCGGAAACAATTCCTTCAGTTGCAAATATCATATAGTTAACCAGTCCAGAGCTAATTGCTTCAAACGTATTTTTACCTATAAGTGGTGATTTAAATGATAATTTTGAATATTCAATTAATGGCAATTTTCCTGTATTTGTGTTCAACGCTTTTGAAGAAATCATAATCCCGGGAGCAATTATTCCACCTACAAACTCCCCTTTTATTGTAACTATATCAAATGTATTTGCCGTACCAATATCAATTATCAATACGTTATGTTTTCGCTTAAAATATTCATATCCAAATACAGCATTACAAATTCTATCTGTTCCTATTGTAACAGGGTTATTTATTTTAATTACAACAGGTAACTTAGTTTTATTATTGATAGTTAGTGGTTTAATCTTAAATATATTTATTGCATAATTACTAATATATTCATAGGTTGATGGAGAAACAGAAGAAATACCAATTGAAGTGATTTTATGCAAATCATCTTGCTTAAAATAAGTCCCTTCGGGTGGATACTTATTGGCAATTTTAAGCAGAATGTTTTTAAGTCCATTAGGTTCATTTAATCTACTTTTATGGCAGTAAACTTGTTTACTACCATTGTAAACAGCGAAATGTGTAAAACTATTGCCTATATCAATTGCGAGGTTCATATTAAATCGAATATCATATTAAATCAAAGTTCAAATTATACTAAAAATGCCTGTTGAGTTACAGGCATCCTGAGTAAAATTAATCAACTTCATTATTAATTACCTGCTTACATCAAGTTTTTTAATTTCATCCCTAATTGAAGCAGCCATTTCATAATCTTCGCTGTCAATAGCAGTCTTCAGCTCAAATTGAAGTTTAATCATTTTCCTGATATATGGATCAGTTACTTTATCCTGTGCTTCGGTCATTGCATGCTGTTTAAAAATATCATCTTCCAAACCTTCTTCATCTCCATCTTTATCAGGGATAAAAGCTACTTCATTCATAACATCTTCATTTACATATATAGGTACTGCGAATTTTAGAGCAAGTGCAATTGCATCTGAGGGCCTTGAATCAACTTCATCAATGCTGCCAACATCCATTTTTATTTTAGCAAAAAATGTACCTTCTCTTAACTCGTTTATATATACATAAGAAATGGAAAACCCAAGCTGTTCAATAATATTTCTGAGTAAATCATGAGTTAGCGGTCTTGGTGGCTTAATGCCTTCAAGCTCCAAAGCTATATGCTGTGCTTCAAAGCTGCCAATTATTATGGGTAATCTTCTATCGCCTCCAATTTCCTTAAGTATTAGCGCGTATCCGCCGCCGCCCGGAGCCGGTGTTGGTGATAGTCCTAATATATCTACCTGAATTTTTTCGTTATCCATCTATACTATTTTGAATACATTTTTTAATTTGAGAGCACTTTTTTGAACTCTTCTGTCAATGCGGGTAATATTTCGATAGCATCGCCAACAATACCGTAATCAGCAACCTGGAAAATTGGCGCATCTTTATCCTTATTTATTGCTACTATGCATTTTGAGGAAGACATACCAGCAAGATGCTGAATAGCTCCGCTAATCCCAACAGCTATATATAGGGTTGGAGCAACGGTTTTACCTGTTTGCCCAACCTGGTCAGAATGCGGTCTCCATCCTGCATCCACAATTGCTCTTGAAGCTCCTGAAGCGCCCCCAAGTACCTTTGCAAGATCTTCAATTAAGTAGAAGTTTTCAGGACCTTTCAATCCTCTTCCACCTGAAACAACAATATCCGCTTCGGTAACATCAAGTTTTTCATTGCTTACAACCACTTCCTTTACCTGAGTGCTAAAATCTTCATCCGATAGCGGAATATTTAATTTTTCAATTTCAGATGTAACACCATCAATCTTAACGTGTTTAAAAACATTAGGTCTTAAAGTAAAAATTTTAATTGGCGAGCTTACTTTTACATTAATATATGCCTTACCTGCATAAACAGGTCTTATGGCTGAAATGTTTCCGGCATCAGCTTTAATTTCAGTACAATCAACAACAAGTCCTGCTTCAAGCTTTGCAGAAATCCTGGGTGAAATATCCTTTCCCATAGCAGTAGCAGAAAGTAAAATAATATCTGCATTTGTTAGTTTAGCTGCTTCGGCAAGAATTTTTGAATAAGCAGTGGAGGAGTATTTTTCAAACCTCGCATCTTCTGCAAACAAAACTTTTTTTATTCCATAAGCACCAAGCTCAACAGCAATAGTTGAAACATTATTTCCTATTAACAGAACTTCGGCTTCAATGCCAAGGTCATTTGCAAGCTTTAATGCAGTTGAAACCGTTTCAAAGCCTGAATTTTTAATTTTATTATCGCGTGATTCTACAAATGCAAGTATTTTGCTCACTATATAACCTTCGCTTCCTCTCTTAACAATTTAACAAGTTCAGGTACTGCCGATACATCTGTACCCACAATTTTACCTTTAGGCTTGGGTTTAGGCAGTGTCATTGCTAATATCTCGGTTTTTTTTTCTGTATAAGTAGGCTGTTTTTCTTCAATCGGTTTTGATTTAGCCTGCATGATTCCTTTTAAATTAGGGTATCTTGGGTTATTTAACCCTCTTTGTGCGCAAATTGCTGCAGGAAGTGTGGCTTCTACAATTTCCTTGCCTCCTTCAATTTCTCTTTCGCATGTAACTTTATTCCCTTCAACTGCAATACTTACAACAACATTAAGAGAAGATATTCCAAGCATTTCAGCAACCAGGGAACCCACCTGTGAATCATCATAGTCAATAGACTGCTTGCCGAAAAATATTATATCGGCATTAATTTCTTTAAATATGTCGGCAAGATTTCTTGCAACGGTGTAGGAATCCATTTCAGCATCTGATTTAACCAGAATACCTTTATCAATACCCATTGCATAAGCCTTTTTTATTACATCTTTGTAGCTATCTTTACCAACAGAAACTACTATTGTTTCACCACCATATTTTTCCTTTAATTGCAAAGCAGCTTCTACTGCAAATTCATCATACGGATTAATAATATAAGTTACGCCTGCAGGGTCAATAGTTTTTCCATCTGCTCCAACTTTTACTTTTGTAGTTGTATCGGGCACCTGAGTAACACAAACTGCGATCTTCATTAATTTACCTTCCTTTAATCTTCTATAAAATCCAATAAATTTTTGCTTTTATATTCAAAATTAACGATATTTTGATAAATTTTCAATTGTTTAATTTAGACTGAATTTCATCATATAATGAAAAAAGAACAGGTTTAGCCGTTCTTTTTTCTATAATTATTAAAATTAATACTATTTCACCAATACCATCCTTTGAACCTTATAAACATTTTCAGATTCAAGTGTATAGAAATATATTCCGGATGCCAAATTAGAGCCATCAAAATCAACACTGTATTTACCAGGTTCAAAAGACTGGTTAACAAGTGTTTGTACAAGTTCTCCTAATGTATTATAAACCCGGATATTTAATGACCCTAGTTTAGGTACATCGAAATTTATTATTGTATTCGGGTTAAACGGATTTGGATAATTGTTATATAATTTAAATGATTCAGGAATAGAATTACCTATTTGAGTAATGCCAATTGTAGATCTTCTTATAGTTACAATAAATGCAGTGGAAGCAAGTAAAGTATCTACACCATTAGTAGCAGAAACTCTCCATGTACACCTTACAGAATCACCAGTATAACCCATTGTAGCTCCTAAGCTATCCAAAAAGCTTTTTCTGAATGTTGAAATAGAATCAAGACCTGTATTATCGCTAATATAATTATAATCTATTTGAGTACCTACTTTTCTAATCTTAAATGTATATCTCACAGTATTAGATGGATTTGATCTTTGCCATGTAAACTTAGTAGTTGTTGGGTCCTGTGCTGAAACTTCTATTGTTGTTAACGAAGGGGGACTTAATAACGCAAATGTACTAAGTGGTACGCCGGCTACTCTAATATAATTTAAAATTGTGTATGTGTTTGAACCAAATTGATTTGTAGCTGTCAAGCTAACAGTATAGGCTCCTGTTTGTGTATAACTAATATTAGTCGGATTACGAACAATTGATGTTGAAGGAGTTCCACCTGGAAAGCTCCAGCTCCAGGAAGTTGGGACATTTGTTGACAAATCAAAATAATTGATTATACCACCTGTGATAGGTAAAAATTGAGTATCAGAAGTGAAATTTGCAAAAGGAGCAACTCCCTGAAGGTCATTAATACCATCGATTGTATTAACATTAGAGTTATTTGGATCAAGCCAGTCTTTTAACTGATTTGATGAAGAGCCTCCATACCCCCAAGAATCAGAAAATTTACCGAAATATTTTAAAACTGCCTGAGGATTTTCACATTGTGAAGGGGTCCCGCCTAAGTTCTGTCCTATAACACGTTTATTTTGGTCATACAAAGGACATCCGGATGAACCTCCCTCGGTCATGCCAATATCCCAAACAACCCTCCAGAATCCGTTTACAAGTCTTCCTCCAAACCCGCTTGATGTAACAGCAGGGTCATTATCAAAAGATATTTTTTTATTAACGCCTCCAGGATGGTGAATTGCTACTTGGTTGGTAGGCTGTGAATTTGATCTATCCCAGCCATTAAAATAGGCATTATAGGAAGCCGGCATTGTACCGTTTATTTGCACTAATCTAAAATCAGTTGCATAATTTGCAGCTCTAAATGTTGCCCCTGATAAAGTTTGGGATAATGAACCAGCAGTACCATAACAAGTAGGATTTTCATAATTAAAAAAGAATACCATGCTTGAATGATCAGTAGGTGCGCAATGCTCTGCAGTAAGATATAAAAGGCTCCTGTTTTGAAGTGAGTTATTTACAAGCGAACCTGTACAAAGAAACCCACCTGTACCTTGGATAAAAGTTATTCTTGTAATTGCTCTTTTTTGTTCAACCCAAGGAGCACCTACTGGACAATTTACATTAATATTGCAGGCAAGTTCAGCAGTATTCATAAAACCGTATATATCTTTATATGCATGAACCACCTGTGATATTTTCAGATTACCTTTTCCTATGGAATAAACAGGTTCATAATATTCTATTATTGTAGTTTCACCTAAAGTAGGCGCTGTTGCGAAAAATTTATCATCAGTGTTGTTAAGTTCAGAAAATGCACCAAGTAATACGCTTTTATCACTGTTATACATATACAGCATTGCACCTTTGGGCATAAAAAATTCTTTGTAAAATAAATTCAACGATATTGCGTATTCAGATCTGATAGCAAGTCTCCAAACTCTGCTGCCATCTGGTAATATTGACCAGGTTCCTGAATTTGACAAGTCATAATTCACCTCAAATACTTTACCATATCTGAATGGAAACCCAACTTTATTGGCGTTGATGTTATCTTCATTTAACATTTCAGCAACATCAAAAGCAGGCATTGAAATAACCTGAAAATCATTACCTAAATTTGTTAATGAACTGATAGGTAAACCACCCGAGTTATACTGTGATATGAGAGATACCTGTATAATAAACAACAATAAAGTCAGTTTTATTATAGTATATTTGTTATTTTTCATTGTGATTTTTTTATATTAATTTTAAAAAATTGTTTCGCTCTTAAATGTCTCGCTTTGATGATTATATTAAGATTTATATTTCTTATTAGCTTTTGTAATATAAAATAAATTATTTTATAAATAAATCCATTTATGAATAATTTCATAAATCATCTAAAAACAGTATAATTTTCAGTCTCTTTTTTAATGATATTTATAAACTCACCTTAAGCAAAGTATCTAAATGGTATTAAATTAACCATAAACCCAAACTAAAATTATCCAAAGGATGCTTCGCATAAAAAACCACAGTACCCCTCGCTGCTAAACTCCAGTTTAGCAGGAACTTTACAACCTTAATATGGAAGTGCTAAACGGAGTTTCGCTTGAAAAATGCTTTCCAAACTGGAGTTTGTCCGAAGGACTCCCTCGGAGGAAAGGAGTGTATGGTTCTGCGTAAGGTGAGTTATTAAGTTCTACTTTTTATAGTTTTTCATTATATCTTCCATCTCTTTTGTTTTATCTTTTAGATCCTGCATATTTTTTCCATCTTTGTTCTCACCCTTCTTCTTCATATCTTCAAGCATATTGGTCATATCCATATATTTTACATCCTGTGGAGCTTTGAATGTATCCTCAGTAACCTTTACATCCTTTTCAAACTTGATCGCTTTCATAAACGTCTTACCATCAGCAGAGCCCATTCTTAATGGAACAGATTTTTCATATAGGCTAACTGTAAAGTTCTTTTCCTTATGTTTATATATTTCACATTTATAACCGATGATTTCTTCTTCGCCAATTTTTTCCATCTGGTCAAGGTAATCTCTGAATGAATTAACATCAACATTATCTTTCGTATCAGAAAATTTCTTTTTGTCAAATTTCATTCCCATCTTCACCCCGGCAATTTCGGAAACTGAATAAACTACATCTCCCCCATCAAAATATGCCGTTGCTGAAAACTTTTTGCCATCTGCATCAAATGTACTTGTAGAACGGCATTTCTTTCCGTCATAAATTGCGCTGACAGTTCCTATGCCTTTTTCTCTTCCGGTTATTTCAAATTCCACCATAAAAGGCTTATCTCTTGAAAATTTTGAATTATCTTTTGAATCCTTAGTATCAGATTTTTTGTCATCTTTGCCTGTGGTAGAATCATCTTTCTTGCCGCACGCTGATAAAATTGAAAATGAAAATACAAAGACAGCAATTAAACCGAAAATTAATTTTGTTGATTTTAGTTTATTCATGTTATTATTTGTTAGATTTGATTATTTATTATACAATTTACGGTACATACTCTATTGGATCAACCAAGCCTGCCATCTGGAAGCCCTTAAGCCTTAGCCAGCATGAATCACACTCTCCACAGGCTTTATCTTCGTTTATATAGCATGACCAGGACAGATTAAAAGGGGCATCTAATGAGGCACCCTTTTTGATAATCTCAAATTTCTTCAGGTGAATGATCGGAGTTTCAATTGCAATATTAGTATCAGGCTTCGTGCCCAGACCGATTACTTTATTGAATGCATCATAAAATACTTCCCTGCAATCAGGATAGCCGCTTGAATCTTCTTCAACAGCCCCGATGAATATTTTTTTAGCATTTATCACTTCAGCCCAACTTGTGGCTATTGATAAAAAATTAGCATTCCTGAAAGGTACATAAGAAGAAGGGATTTCTGTACTATTCAGGTCAGCTTTTGACACATTAATGTTTTTATCAGTTAATGATGAACCACCAATTTGCTCTAGATACTCTATGTTTACCACAAGTCTTTGCTGTACTTTGAAATGATCTGCAATATCATTAAATGATTTTAATTCACGTTTTTCGGTTCGCTGCCCATAGTTAAGATGTAAAAAAGCAAGCTCGTAGTCATTAGAAGCAATTGCCGCGGTAACTAGAGAATCCATTCCTCCACTTACAAGTATTATTGCTTTATCTTTGCTCATAAATTGGTTTACACACCTTTAGCCAGAGGATGCCAGATATATTTATGCATTTGCAACTGAAAGCGTACATTTAGTTTATCTTTTAGTATCCATTCGGCAAGTTCAATATTTTCTATTTTATCAAACACCGGTGAAAAAAGTATTTGTTCAACTTTTGAGTTCATTTCATACTTTATCAATAACTCTTTAGCCCAGTCATAATCTTCCCTCGAACCAATTACAAACTTAACTTCGTCAGTTGATTTTAAATATTGGATATTTTCATACCTGTTCTTCTTTTCCATCTTGCTGTAGGGAGTTTTCAAGTCTATAATGACTTTAACTCGTTTATCAATATTTTCTATTGGTAATGAGCCTCCTGTTTCTATCATAACTTCAAAATCAAGATCGCAAAGCTCTTTCATTAATATATGCACATTTTCCTGAACCAAAGGTTCACCGCCGGTAATCTCTACTAATTTGCAATCATAAGATTTGACTTCACTCATAATATCATCAATGGTTCTATCGATACCTTCATAGAATGCATATTCAGTATCACAGTAAATGCAGCGAATATTGCAATAGGTCAACCGCACAAATACACATGGTAACCCGGCTTTGGTGGATTCACCCTGGATTGAGTAGAAGATTTCGTTTATTTTAAGCACAGTAGATGACATGTTACATTATCATCCCTTTACTCAACAGTCTTGATTTCTCAGCAAACGAATTGGGACTCTCATATATCTTCACAGTAAGTTCCTCGAATTTATGCTTCTTGATTTCCAGCAATTCATTAGTAAGTTTATCAACAAAATCGCCGCAGATATTTTCAACAGTTGAGTGGTAGTCAACAACAACCTTTTTCATTTTATTCTTTATAAGGAAATCCAAAACTTTTTTATCGAATTTCCAGCAAAGAAATGCGTGGTCATATTTTTCAATGATAGGATTTACTATCTTATTCAGGTCAAAGAAATCGATGACCATACCGTTTTTATCAAGTCCGCCAGTAATTTCAACTGACATTCTATATGAATGCCCGTGAATATTCTTACATAGACCCTTATGAAATGGCAAACGGTGTCCCATTTCCCAGCGGTATTCCTTTGATATTTTCATATTTCAGCAAAGTTAGCTATATTTGAGTGTAAATTAAAGGAAACAATAATGTATTAATTTTCATTAATAATTTTCCAATATGTAATTATTTCATTAAATATCCATGCTTTCCACACCATAGGCGGGCACAGCACAGGATGACAAGATTGCTATCAAAAAATAAATATTTTTAATATGTATGAAATTTTGGAAGTAAACAACAAAGATATAATTGAAAAAACGAGGATATTATTCAGTGAATACGAAAAATGGCTAAACGTATCACTTTGTTTCCAGGGATTTGAAGAGGAAGTTGCCACCCTGCCCGGTAAATACTCTCCTCCAGAAGGCAGGCTTTATATTGTTAAAGAAGGATGTAATTACAATGGCTGCATTGCTTTAAGAAAGATTGAAGATGGAATTTGCGAAATGAAAAGGCTATACCTGCGGCCTGAGGCACGCGGCAAAGGAATTGGAAATGCTCTGATTGCAAAAATTATTGAAGATGCCAAGGAAATTGGTTATAAAACTATGAGGCTTGATACAGTAAAGGAAAAAATGCCAAAAGCAGTTGAGTTGTATAGTTCATACGGAATTACAGAAATTGAGGCTTATTACAACAATCCAAACCCGCATACGCTTTACATGGAGCTTGATTTAACCAAATAATGGAATTGTTTACCATCTAATATTGTTATATTTTTGTAGGCTTTAATTAACAAACTTCGGAAGTCTTAAAGACTTCGGAAGTTTTATGAATGTTCTTTTAAAAATATGGGGATGAATTTGGTTTCGACGGGAATACAGATGTTTAAGATTGCATTCCGCGTTCTCAGCAAGCGCGTTAAAAAGGCTGAAAGTCAAATATAAACGACAACTATAATTACGCTTTAGCTGCTTAAATAAATAAGCAGCTCGTCTTTTACTGCATCCACCGCTCATTTGGAAGGTAAAAGGCGCCAAACTTTTGAGCTGGCCGCGAGGTTTACTTGAACCAAAGGGTAAGATAACTTCAAGTGTAGGTTCAGTGCCGCTAAGTTAGCGATGCAGTACTGAATTGAAATCTAAACGCGAACTATGAATGTAGGCGTCTTAATGGTCTTGTTTTCGGACCCGGGTTCGACTCCCGGCATCTCCACACAAAAAAAGGTGAACTATTAGTTCACCTTTTTCATTTACAATTTTTTACTTAATACTTACTTTTTACCTTTATTTTTCAATACCTGGCTTTGTTTAACTATTACTGCTTGTTCTTCGCCTTTTTTCTTCCCTTTTTTTGTAATGAAATACTGTTCAATTATTGAAAGAAGATTGAACATAAAGTAATACAGGTTCAATCCGGCTGGCAATGTTGTAAACAGGAACGTAAGCATAATTGGCATTATGTAAACTATTGCCATTTGTTTTGGATCCTTAATAGTCATTTTCTGTTGAATAAACATAGTGATACCCATTAATATTGCAAGACCAGATAAGTAATCAATTCCAAAAAGAGGAATCTTAAACGGTAACTGTAAAATTACATCAGGAACAGATAAATCATGTATCCATAGACCGAAATATGCCTGTCTAAGCTCAATGGTGGAGTTAAACACCCCAAACAATGCATACAGTATCGGAAGCTGAAGCAGCATCGGCAAACAGCCGCCTGCGGGATTTATTTTTTCTTCTTTGTAAAGTTTCATCAGCATTTGCTGCTGTTTCTGCGGCTCATCTTTATACTTTTCCTTTAATGCACTCATCTTAGGCTGAAGCTCACCCATTTTCTTCATGGATTTCATCTGGTATCTTGTAAATGGAGTTAAAACAACCTTCATTACAATTGAAAAAATAATTATTACAATGCCCCAGTTTGAAATAAACTTATGAAGGAAAAGAAAAAACGGAAGTATAGCATATTGGGCTATTGGTCTGACAATGAAATCAAGCGAGAACCTCATTGTTGACTGGAGGTTCATATTGTAGCTTTTCAGTATTTCGTAATCTACAGGACCTAAATATATATTAAACTTATTTTTTTCGAATTTATCATTTTTGATCTGCATCTTAAGGGCAATTGAATAATCTTTTACAAAACCGTGATTTGGAAGCTCTGAATATGTTCCAGTAATATAAGAACCGTCGGCTTTTTTGCCATCAGGGATTAAGAATACAGAAAAATACATTATTCTTGAAGATACCCAGCTTGTCTGACCGTTAAGGTCTGATTTAATAGGTTCATCTTTATTGGTTACATCAAGTACTTCAAGTTCTTCTCCCATTTCAGAAAAAGCATTTGCATGAGTGCCTTCAAAGTCACTTCTGAATTCTGTTAATTTAAGTGAATTTTCCCAGCTAAGCTGATATTCATAATTGGAAATAAATTTGGATGAATTTTCCAATCCAACTTCAATACCAAACATATATGAATCATTTTTAAATGTATATGTTTTGGTAATTTTAGCTCCGTTTGAATCAACAGGCATTTCATAAACTATCTTAAACTCTTCATTTCCTCTAACATACTTCTTTTCCCAGGCTTTGTATGAAGAATTAAAGTAAAGTTCCCTGGTATTAATAAGCTTGCCTTCAGTTGAATTGAAGAGTAGGTTAAGCTCGCCGCCTTTGGTAAGATTTAAGAGCTGAACAGGAAAACCATCCCAAGTTTTAAAACCTTTAACCTCATATTTAATTAAAGAGCCGCCTTTGGTTGAAAATTCAGCGTAATATTTATCGGTTTCAATAATTATTGCTTTATCTTCACCCTTTTCAAACTTACTGAATAATGCTCCGTATTTTTTAGAAACAGGCTGTAATACTTTTGTAGTATCGCCTGTTACCTGTTTTTTAATTGTGTCTTGTATCTGTTTTTGCTGGTTCTGTGTTTTGTTAAGGCTATCCTTATTTATCTGCTCATTCTTCTTATCATCCTGTTTAGGGGGTGGAACATTTTTATTCTGGAAATATAGCCAGCCAAATAGAATAACCCCAATTAAAACAAAACCTACAATCGTATTTCTATCCATTATTAATTATTTCAATTTCTAATTTAATATTACTATGTGTTACGGAACCGGGTCATAACCACCCTTGAAGAAAGGGTTACACTTTAAAATCCTGACTGTTGCAAGGTATGTGCCTTTAAAAAATCCATGTTTTTCCAATGCATCAATTGCGTATTGAGAGCAGGTTGGGTAATGTCTGCATGAAGACGGTAATATTGGCGAAATAAAATACCTGTAGAATTTGACTATTAATATAAGCAGGTATTTAGGATTTAAGTATTTCATCCTTTTAGAAACCTTTTATTTTTACCTTTTTTATTTTTAAAGCAATTTTATCTAGAATAACATGTATTTCTGCTGATAATTCCTTAAAACTTAAGTTTGAATGAGTATTGTAACCGGAATTTGAAAGGGATAAAAGTATTCTCAGCTTTATTTCTTTTTTAACTACCTCATCCAACAATCCCGTTTTATTCAGCCTGTAAGATTCCTTTAATAAACGCCTTAACCTGTTACGGCTGCTGGATTTTTTAATTTTTTTTTTGATAATAAAAAACCGACTTTTACAGGAAAGTCGGTTTTACTATCTGAAAAATTTAAAAAAGCATTTACGTATTTTGATTCAAGTCTTATTGATTTTGAAAGTACTTCTTCAAATACACCAAATCCCCTGATAATTTCACTGCGTCCTAATGTATATAACTTACTCAAAGCTTTTTAAATTAGCTTTCTTATATTAGCTTTATTGATATTATCTTGTGTATTTCTTTTCATCGCTAACAGTAAGCTTTTTTCTTCCCTTAGCTCTGCGGCTTGCTAAAACAGCTCTGCCGTTTTTAGTAGCCATTCTTTCTCTGAAGCCGTGCTTATTTTTTCTTTTGGTATTACTTGGCTGAAAAGTTCTTTTCACAAATACTCCTGTTCACCCGTTCGGGCATGCTTTAGTGGAAATAAATTTATCCGAAAGGCTACGACTCTTCGATGTGATGACTCGTAGAGATGCTTCGTCCGAAGGACTCCTTTGGAGCATAAAATTCCTTTTAATAAAACGCTAAAATAATCAAAATTTTCAACACTTTCAAGGTTCAAAAAGATACAAAATCCCATCATATTATCAAAGATGAATAAATGTGTTATTTCTTTAAAATTTTACCATCTTCTGAAATTTCAATACCCGTTTCAGGAAAATCTTTTTTTGTTAAATCCCGAATAAGTGAAATAACAGTATTATCTTCATCATATACAGGAATACCCCTTTTTACCTGTTTAAATGGATATATCCTTCCTCTTTCGAAATTTCCATTATTGTTGATATACAGCTTTAAAATCGGAGCTAATCCAAGGTTACCATTTAGTCCAAATTTTCCATAAGTACAGAAATTACCAAGGCTGTATGCAATGAATTTATGATTATATAATTCAATACCTCGTGGTACATGGGGACCCTGCCCAAAAACTATATCAGCCCCGGCATCTATCATTGCATGAGCAAACTCGTAAACATTACCCCTATCTTCCCCAAGATAAAACTCTCTTTTCCCTGTAACACGGGTAGCACCTGAACCTTCTGCTCCCCCATGAAAACCAACTATTACAATATCGCATTCTTTTTTCAGGTCGCTAACTATTTTTGAAGCTTTCTTTAGATCATTAATATTCAACGTCCCGTTATTAGGAGCAAAAGCTGTAAAACCAAATTTTACACCATCTTTTTCAAATATTGTTGTTGGTGCAGTTAACTGTCCTGCATATTTTATTCCATACTTCATTAAAGTCTTTTGAGTTGATTCCCTTCCTATATCACCCATATCACCGCTGTGATTATTGGCAATACTCATTATATCAAACCCGGCATCCTTCATATAACCAGCATAATGTTCAGGCATTCTAAATGATACACAATTGCCCGGATTAGAACATTGTTTTGGAGTACCGCCTTTATTTAGCAAAGTACCTTCAAGATTTCCGATTGTAACATCTGCAATTTCAAGAAATTCTTTAGGTTCATCTAAAATATATTTCCCGTCATCCGGAGGAAGTGAAGATTCAGTAGGATAATTTGTACCAAGCATCATATCACCTACCATGATAATTGCATAAACTGAATCTGGGTCAATAATTTTTTCTATAACATTTTTATCAGCAGATTTTTCATCAATACGGGTGGATTGTTTATCTGACATTTTATTTTCTGTGTTACATGAAAACGCCAAAACAGCAAGAAGTATTACTGCGTATCTCATCAATTTGTGTTTCATAAAATTATATAATCCAAAGTTAAGCTTTAGCGGTTTTTTTAACCTGCCTACCCGGGGATTTTTCTTTTTCCATAAATGTTGTAGGTGTTCTAAAATACAAGAAAAAACCTGCTCCAATAAGAACAACTGATATCAACTGTGCTTCGGATAGACCGAATAAGTATATTGGATTAAGGCGAATAAATTCAACAAGCAACCTTGCAGCACCTGAAAGAATTAAATATAATCCATATAGCTTTCCATCTCCACGGAATACATCTCTTTTCCTCCATAAAAACCAGAATATTAAAGCGCCAATAATAAATTCATATATTGGTGTTGGGTGGCATAAAGTATTATCTGGAACTACCCCTCCGAACTTAACAGCTATATCCGAACCCCGAAATGCAATTGATGGGGGCAAAGTCCCATTGGAATAATCGGTTCCCCAGGGAACCCACGACATGAACTCAGAAACAGGAAGTCCATAATCGCCATCACCTGATAAATGGCAGCCAACACGCGCAATTCCATACCCAATAGCAAGCGAGGGTGCTGCTGCATCACCTATTCTTAAGAATGGTATCTTTTTAGCACGCGCATAAAAATAAACCAATACTGTTGCAAGTATCAGTCCGCCGTAAAATGTTAATCCGGCAGGCGAAAACAAACCATCTGTTGAAAATATCTTTGAGGCAGACATTGAAGAAAATGTTCTCCATTCTTCAATGATATATAATAATTTAGAGCCAACTACACCGCTTACAAGTGCTATGAAAGTAATATTAATCGCTGCATTTTCCTGCAGCTTTTTGCGCTTAAACTCTCTTTGCAGTAGCCAGCTTGCAACGATAAAGCAAATGCCAAGCATTAAACCGTAACTGTAAACAGGTATCGGACCCAGTTGGAATAGTTTAGGAATCATCTTCGCCCATTATTTCTATAAAACTTTTTTTAGATATATGTGATAATATTACAGGTTTTGCTTTTGACCTTTGTATGATCATTTTAAATTTGGTTTTATCGGAGTCCTTTTTATCTACTGCAACACAATATTCACTGTATTTAAAATCATAAAACCTGTGTTCATAACCTGCAGTACCGGAGCTTGAAAGATCTCCAATTGGAGTTGTAAATCCAAGAATGCTGAAAAAAAGATTTTTATCTTCCAGTGTGTATTCCATTTTTAAGATATACCGGAATGTGAGGAATTCTTTAGTTGTCTGAAATCTGAATGAAATGTAATCTTTCTTTTTAATATCATCATGTTCTTTAGATATATTAAGGATATACTCAAACTTCTTTGGCGGCGGCTTAACTTTTTTTGTACGCAATTAATTAAAGCTCCCCGCTAATTTATCAAATTCTATTTCAATTTGTGTGCTGTCTCTCATATTTTTAAGAATACCTTTTCCTTTTGCAAGTTCATCATCACCAATGATATAAACAAATTCTGCGCCAAGCTTATTTGCTTCGCGCATTTGAGTTTTTAAACTCCGGTTAAGCAGGTCAGTATCACAAGATACATTTGAGTTTCTGAGTTTTGATATCATAGGATAAGCCAATTGTTTAGCAGCTTCGCTCAATGTTATAAAATAAACTTTTGGTTTTGCAGCATTACCAAAGGTAAAATTATTTTTTTCCGCTACAATCAGAATTCTTTCAATCCCACTTCCAAATCCAACACCGGGGCAGGGTTTACCACCAAGCTGCTCAATTAATCCGTCATACCTGCCTCCGCCGCCTAAGGCATCCTGCGCACCCAGGTCCTCTGACACAAATTCAAATGTAGTATCAGAGTAGTAATCCAGTCCCCTCACCAGTCTGAAATCAATTTCATAATTAACTCCAAGCTTTGTAAGCTCCCCAATGATTTTATCAAATCGTTCTTTAGATTCCTTGCCTATATAATCAAGTATCTTTGGCGCTGAATCGGTTATTAATTTATCATTCTTATCTTTTGAATCAAGTATTCTTAGTGCATTTGTTTCGTAGCGGCGCTTACTGTCTTCTGAGAGTTCATTCAGATTATTCATCAGGTATTCCTTAAGAATTTCTATATAGCCCTTACGTTCATCTGATTTGCCAATAGAATTTATCTTAACCTTAAAATTATTTATTCCGCAGCGATTATAAACTTCCTTCGCAAGCATTATAAGCTCAACATCCGTAAAATAACTATAGCTGCCCAGAATTTCTCCGCCAAATTGTGTGTGTTCGCGAAATCTGCCTGCTTGGGGTCTTTCATAGCGAAACATATTAGTGATGTAATACAGCTTATGGAGGGGTGAGTCATTGATCATAGAGTTTTCCAGAAAAGCACGCATTACAGGAGCCGTACCTTCGGGTCTGAGAGTAATTGAGTCACCGCTTTTATCATCAAAGGTGTACATTTCCTTGCCAACAATATCGGTTTCAGAACCGACTCCCCTTTTAAAAAGCCCGGTATATTCAAAGGTTGGAGTCCTTATTTCACTGAAATTGAATAAAGAAGTAACTTCCCTGATAACATTTTCAACATAATGCCATTTTTGAATATCTTTAGGTAATATGTCCTTAGTGCCTTTGGGTTTCCTGAAATTCATTCTTTTAGCTAAATTATCATGTAATATAATTTAGTTAATCGGCAAAATCTATGAAAATAAGCATATATTAATGATCTTTATTGTATAAAATTGTTAAATTATAAAAATGGAAAATACATTACATTTATTCATATATTTATATTGCTTATTTTTGTTTCAATTAAAGATATATTTATGATAAAAGCCGTAGTTTTTGACTTAGATAACACACTTATAGATTTCATGCGAATGAAAAATACTGCAGTCGAAGCAGCTACCAAAGCTATGATAGATGCAGGGCTTGACTTTCCCTACAGTGAAATAAGAGCAAAAATAGATGAAATATATAAGGAAAAAGGAATTGAGTACCAGCAGGTATTTGATCAATTACTTAATCATTTCATCGGTAAAATTGATTATAAAATGCTCTCAGCAGGAGTAGTTGCATATAGAACAGCAAGGGAAGCTGAACTTAATACATATCCGCAGGTAATCCCCACACTCGTAAAACTCATTAAAATGGGAATTAAACTTGGTGTAGTATCTGACGCCCCCAGTAAAGAAGCTTGGTTAAGGCTTACCTATATTGGACTTCATCACATGTTTGACGGCATTGTAACTTATGATGATTCCCGCGAAAGGAAACCCTCTCCTGTTCCATTTAACCTGATACTCGACAAGCTGGGAGTAGAAGCTAAATATTCTTTAATGGTTGGTGACTGGGCTGAGCGCGATGTTGTTGGCGCTAAGAGTGTTGGAATGAAAACCGCCTTTGCTAAATATGGTGATACTTTCGATACCAAAGTTCACGGCGCAGATTATGAGATAAATTCTGTAGCAGAGCTAGTGGAGATAGTCCGGAAAGAGAATAAGCTGTGATATCTATAAGATCTAAAGCAGTCAGGGCTAAAGCCCTTTTGTATTCTAAGCTACAACCCCACCCATTAATGGCGGGGTTAATACATGTAAAAACAATACACTTAGTTATATAAATAAGATTAAAAGTAAGCTTGTTTTAAAGTAATGTTTTAACCTCACGCTTTAGAGTTTGTCTCAAGACTACTTTTGCGAGGAGCGAAGCGACGAAGCAATCTCATAAATTCAATAAAATTTAAACATTCTTTAATCTTGATTATCTTCAAAACTATAAAAGAATGAATTTTGAGACAGCCTCTTCAGCGTGGGAATTAATCAATAAACAAATATAGGGCTTTAGCTCTGACTTATTCTCACTTTTTAAAATGCAGTAAATAATTCATAAGGTTTAAAATAAAATATCTAATAACCCCACGCTTCAGCGTGGGGGTTAAAGAAAAATCAAATATAGGGCTTTAGCCCTGACTTATAAATTATGTCATACGTTAAAGTTTGGATTCATGCTGTCTGGGGCACAAAAAATCATGATAAAATCCTGACAAAAGATGTAAGAAAAATTTTATTTCAGCACATTCGGGATAACGCTAAAGAAAAAGGACTTTATATAGATTTTGTTAATGGATATTTGGATCATGTCCATTGCCTGTTCACTTTAAATGCTGATCTAAGTATTTCAAAAACTTTGCAGCTTATTAAAGGTGAAGCATCTTTTTGGGCGAATGATAAAAATATTGTTAGACCAAAGCTTAAGTGGGCTGATGAATACTTTGCAGTTTCAGTAAGCGAATCTATTGTTGATAAAGTACGGGAATACATAAAGAACCAGGAAGAGCATCACAGAACTATGAGTTTCAAGGAAGAGTATGATAAATTTATTAAGAAATTCGGTCTGGAAAGTCAGGGCTAAAGCCCTTTTTATTCTAAGCGGCAACCCCCGCCATTAATGGCGGGGGTAATACATAAGCAAATTAACATTAAAATATTTTAGTTACCCCACCCTTTAAGGTGTGGGATTTACGGTAAAACAAATATAGGGCTTTAGCCCTGACGAATATTAAAAAATATTATGATAAAAGGTATAGGAATAGACCTGATAGAAGTAGCGAGGATAAAGGGTATCATGGAAAAATACGGTGATAAATTCTTTAAGCGAATTCTTACAGATAACGAAATAGCTTATTGCAAGAAATTCAGTGATGCTGAACTGCATTTTGCAGGCAGATTTGCCTCAAAGGAAGCTTACAGCAAGGCAATCGGTACCGGAATATCAAAAGATTTTGGATGGAAGGATATTGAGATATTGAATGATGAAAAGGGCAAACCGTATATAAATCATGTAAAGCAGAGCGAATATTCTAAGTTTAAGTATCACATCAGTATTTCTCATACAAAGGAATACGGCAGTGCTGTTGTTGTTTGCGAAGAATAAGTTAATTTTTTAGCTTTGTTTGTTTATTTCAATGTATTAATTTCGAAAAACAAATTCAATTAAGAAAATCATTCATTAATATGAATAACAATACTGACAAAAGAATTGAAGAATTATATCAAGAGTTTAAGAACTTCCCAAGTAAAAACTCAATCGTACGTTTAAATCAAAAAAACGATGCTTTTACACTCTTGGTTTTTGAAGTTTTATTTTACAATCAACATAATGTAAAAAAGTTAAGATATAGTCAAGAAGCACATAGAGAATTACTAGTAGAATATATTGTCCCTCCTCCTGATGATTCAATAGATATCTTTTTTGAAGAAACTATTCTAGATGAATCAAAATATCACGTTGTTCAAATAAAAAATGTCCCCTTAGCACCAGCCGATATCGAAGCTTGTTTCCTTTTGATGGAAAATTCCATTAAACTTTACTTAAAGAAACCCAAGGATACAAGGAAAAACTTAAAAGAAATCATTGTTGGAACAGATTTCTCTAGCCAAAATAGAAACCAAATTACATATTACGTAGTGCATCGTGGAAATACAAATTACATAAGAAATCAAAAACCTTATCAAATAATAGTTACAGATTCTGAGCTGGATATATTATCTGATTCGAAAGAATTGATGTGCATACCAGTAGAAAATTTTAAAATTGATACTGCAAATAATTTTATTGTAAATAACTTTATTGAAGAAAAGCACAAAACAAACATCAACAAAAACTTACCTCAATCTTTACTATGTAATTTTAACGGCTACGACTTAGCAGTTCTAAATAATAAATATTCCAATACATTGATTGGAAGGAATATATTGTATGGTCAAAACTTAAGGGAATCTTTGAATAAATCATCAAAAACTTTTGATAAAATGTTCGAGACGATTGATCAGGAACCAGATTTATTTTTGTATTTTAATAATGGAATAACAATAATCTCTAGTTCTTTCGATGAAAAAAATGGTGACATCAAGCTCGAAAACTTTTCAATAATAAATGGGGCTCAAACAACTAGTACTTTAGGTACATATTTGAAATATGCAGAAATCAATAATGAATTAGAAAAAATTGATAATTTAAAAAATGTCTATGTTTTAACCAAGATTTATCAAATCAATAAAGACCTTAAAAATCACGAGGAAATTAGTGAAAAAATAAAGATATATAATAATACTCAAACACCATTATCTAATAGGGATATGGTCTCTTATAGAAAAGAACAAATAAAACTGCAAAGTAGATTCCTAGAGTGTACCCCTCCTAATATTTATATTAATATTAAAAAAGGTGTTGATGTTCCCTCTTACCCTAAGACATATCCACACCAAAGGATATCAAATGAAGTTATAGCTCAGTTAGCACTATGTGCATTCTTCTTAGAACCATATACTGCAAAGGATAAAAAAGCTAAAATTTTTGATTATGAAGGAAAAGAAGAATACACACTGAATCAAGTTTATCATAAACTATTTGATGTAAAAGATGGAATACTACTTAAGAAAAGTAACTATGAGATTGACGAATTACTTTTTGTGTATAAACTTCACGAAGACACAAAGACTTTTCAAAAAAACTTTTTAAAAGAACAGATAACTTTCATTAATCAAAACCCTGCTAAAAGTGATTTGGAAAAAAGCATGAAAAATGATCAAACAAATCGATTAAAAAGAAACATGGAAATTTCTAATGTTTGTTTATTTTTCAATATAACTACATATTATGAAATCAAGAATAGATTCGATAATTACATTAAAAATGCTGACAAATTAGAATTTGATTACAGGAAGTATTATGATGATAAAGCTTATAGAGAAGAAATGATAAAAGGATTTTTAAGTAATTTTTATGGCATGACTGTTGAGATAATTAGAAAGAATTCAGGAGTTGAAAATGTAAACAATTGGATAAGGTCTGAAAAAAATCAACAAATATTTTTAGATGCTTTACGTGACAGCTTGATATCGGAAGGAATCGAAATCAAACAAAAGTACGAAGACTTTGTAAAAAAATATAAATTAACTCATTTATAGAATCATACTTCAATAGGCCGAGCTATCATAATCCCGGTTTTCTTTGAATCACCTGCAACATATTCCTGCAATTCCATTGGCGAGATTATAACTTTCTTGCTTTTACTTGAAGCGTGCATAAAGTAAGTTCCGCCGCCTTCTTTGTAAACATAGCCGGTATGAGTTACGTCAAGTCCGCTGATACTGGTTGTAGTAGCAATAATATCACCGCTTTGCATCTGATCATACGATTTTGAAATATCCTTTTTAGGAATGTAGTAGTAATTACGTGTATTTATTGCTTCTTCGGCAGCTTTTACACCATCAAGCTCTTTACTGTTCGCCAGTTGTTTATATGATTTGGTATGAGTTGTCATGAAATCAATATTCTTATTATATGCCACTCCTCCAATTTCACCTGTAATGTTCTTAACAATACCTTTTGCCTCATTATCATATATCCAGTCACAGAAATAGTGTAAGCGGCTTGCATATCCATCTATACTTCCATCGCGGTAGCGGATCTTTTTCAATTCAGCCTTATAATCATCAAAGCTTGTTTTGCCAAGCTTAACACAACGGGCAAATGTAAGACAATTTTCGACAAACGTTACGCAATCCAGTCCGGTTAAGTTAATAATAAGACTTTCGCTCATATTTTTATCAAGTGTGCCGGCAACATAATCAGTATCCAAGAATGACTTCCCCACTTCTACGATTGCGTCACCAATAGGCATTGATTTAACACCTTCATCCAATAAAAGCTTGAATTTCTTCTTGCAAATTACCTCATCATAATCATCCCATATGCTATTACTCATTGATTTAACAGCAGAAGGTAATCCCGTTAAAAATATTGCACTTAATGCTGATGTTTTAATGAAATTTCTGCGTGTTAGTTTTGACATGGAAAATTATATTAATATAAACAATGAACTCATTAAAAAAGAATCTCAAATTGTATAAAGTATGGATACTTACTGCTTTTGGCAGTCAGGCACTTGCGTTCAATCTTAGAATGGGGCATCCTGTGGAGCGTAATATGATGGCTCGGTATCTCTGGCTCTATTTGCAAAACCTGCGTAGTTATGAATAAAAGTCAACTTTGCTTCGCCAATTGGTCCGTTACGCTGTTTTCCTACAATTATTTCAGCCAATCCTTGTACTTCGTGGAATTTTGGGTCATCCTTGCTGATATATACTTCGGGTCTATTGATAAATATTACAACATCAGCATCCTGTTCAATAGCTCCCGACTCTCTTAAATCAGAAAGCTGGGGACGCTTTTCCTTACCTGCACGTTCTTCTACTTTACGGCTTAACTGCGATAACGCTACCACGGGGATATTAAGTTCCTTTGATAATTGCTTCAATCCCCTTGTTATATATGCAATTTCAAGATGCCTGTCAAGGTTTCCCTTATTCGATACTTCCATAAGCTGGAGGTAATCTACCATAACCATATCAATGTTTTGGAGGGCTTTCATTCTGCGAGCTTTTGAACGCAATTCAAGCAGACTGAGCGGTGATGAATCATCAATAATAATATTTATCTTACTGCTCATTAAACGCGGAGTCTGCTTAGCAATTTTAGCCCAGTCTGATTCCGGCAGTCTGCCCGTTTTAAGCTTGGATATATCTACCTTTGATTCAAGACATATAAATCTTAATGCAAGCTCACGGTTACTCATTTCAATCGAGAATATTCCGATATTTCTGCCATGATCAACAGCAGCATTCCTTGCAAAGTTCAAAGCAAGCGCTGTTTT
>JAYTUN010000107.1:0-6351 GCA_043744495.1 Ignavibacteria bacterium | reverse complement strand
TCGGATATATATTAATTGCATTGCTTTCATTTAATTCAATATTGTGCTCATCCCCTAAAATGGTAAAGCTGCTGCCGCCTGAAACCGGGATTTATCATACTGCATTTTCTACTCATTATTCGTCATCAAATAATGTTTCCGATAGCGAAATTCCATACTTTACAAATCTTGCAGGGAAAAATATTGTTTGGCTAAATTTTGCCAATGATTGGTTTAACGGAATAAAATTCCCGTTGGAATCAGTTAAAAACATTTATAAGTACGGGGTAATGCCTTCTATCAGGATATTGCCGTGGAGCACTTATGATAAGTATGATACAAAATATTCACTTAGGAAAATTGTTAATGGTGAGTTTGATAAAGAGCTAAAGCAATGGGCTAAAGATCTTGAAACTTCCGGTATCCCCGTTTTAATTGGTTTTGCCGGAGAGCCAAACGGTGACTGGTTCCCGTGGAGCGGAATGCAGAACGGCGCTGAAAAAACAAACGGGTATGGTGATAAAAATTCTTATGACGGACCTGAAATATACCGCGATGCTTACAGGCATTTAATCGATCTCTTCAGGGATGCTGGCGTTACAAAAGCTACATGGGTGTTTCATGTAAATGCTGTAGGGTCATCGCCTGAAGAATGGAATGAAATTAAGAACTATTACCCAGGTGATGATTATATTGACTGGATAGGCGTAAGCGCTTATGGTCCCCAGCGTTGGGGCGAGAGCTACCAGCGATTTGAAGATATCATGAAGCCCGGTTATGATGAGCTTGTCGCGCTTACACCGGATAAACCAATAGCAATACTTGAGTTTGGTGTAGCTGATTACCTTCCAAATGTAAGTAAATCACACTGGATACAAAGCGCATTATACACAGTTCAGCAGCCGGAATTTAGCCGCATTAAAGCAATTGGCTGGTGGCATTCCACCTGGACCAATACTGACGGAACAATGTCTGCAATCCAAATTGACTCCTCACCTGAATCATTAAGGTTTTACAAAGAAGCAATAGCTCAGCCAGTTTTTGTGAGCGATTATAAATTAAGCCAATAATTTTTTGCGAGTAAATAAACATTTGCGAGCAAAGCGAAGCAATCTCATTGATGAGATTGTGTAGTCTGACTGGCGAAGACAGTTCGCTAAAGCTCTTCGCAAATAATCTCAATAAATGAACGATAAAATAATAATAAGTATTTGCGGAGCGGCAGGCTCTGGAAAATCCAACATTGCCAAAAAACTTGTGCGTGAAATTGGCGATTATATGGCTTCAAGGATTCCTTCAGATTATTATTTGAAATCATACAACAACGAGCCTTACGAAGAGTATATGAACTCTCCGTTTAAGTATGACTGGGAAATGATAAAAAAAGTAATACTAACTCCAATAGGATTGCAATGCGAATCGCCTGATTTTGATTTTAATAAACTGATAAGAATTGCAAAAACAGGCGGCAAACCGTTTACCTCGAGAAGATATATGATAGTTGACTCAATACTCCCCTATCCTTCAAGCAACTTCGTAATAAAAATAAACGCTCCCTCCGACCTGCGTTTAAGCAGGGTTAAAGACCGCGACAAAGCCCAGAATATGAATTCCGTCCGCAACTGGAAGAAAATGGAAGCAACAGCAAACGAGCTTGAAAGCGGTAAATACAAATTTGATCTGCTTGTAAGCGCGTTTGATGATCCTGAGGATTGTGTAAGAAAAATAATGGAAGTAATAAACTAAAAATAAACTATTTAGCATTTTTTTTAGAATTAACAAATATTCCAAATTGAGTAAAATAATTATTTAATTCTTCCATTTCTTTATCCAGTATTTCACTATTAGATTCACCATAAAAAAGTGCACAAAATATTTCTCTTACTCTGGATATTTCTTTTTTCCTTCCTTTCCATCTTTCATCAGATAAAGTAAAATCAATTAACTCTAATGCCCTTTCAAATGCTTTTTGATATAATTCAATTTTATTCTTTTTAAATTTATCTGTAGCCCTGTAAACTTCACTACCTATATTAGCCATTTGTTCAGGTAATGTCATACTTTGCCATTTCCCGGAAAATAGAGTTTTATGATGAATATCCATTATTCTATTATCATTTTATTTACAAGTTCTGTAATTTTTTTTTGAATTTCCTTATCCTCTACATTTCTTGATCTATTATTCTGACGGGGACGAATATTTATCAATGAATCAAATTCTATCCTGTTAATCCCTAGTTCATAAGGATAAATATTAATACCCCATAAGTTAGCTTGATGAGACCCATCATCTAAAAGAATAGCTTCTTCGTCTGAATGTAATTCCGCATCTATTGCCAAATAAGCATTTTCAATATCAATAACAGCTTTAACAAATTCTCCAAAGCCACTATCAGCCATCAATTTTAATTCTTTTAAAGCAATCTTATCTTTAACAATTATAATCCCCATAAAATAACATTATCCTCTTTTTCAATTTTGGAATCTGAAGCAATTGTAAACTATTGGAACAGTTTTGCACCTAAACTATTAGAAAAATTAAATCCGCAATCACCAATCCGCATTCCGAAATCCCAAACTAAACCTGAATCACACCCGGATTAAACTTAGGTATATTTGGATTATTGTTAGTACACTCAATGCATGTTGAAACAATTTTCCTTGTATCAGCCGGATCGATTATGCCATCAACCCACAGCCGCGAAGCGGCATAGAGAGGGTCAGTGTGTGCATCGTAATGATCCTGTATATCCTTAAGCATAGCTGCCTGTTCATCTGCGGTAAGCTCTGCCTTGCCCTGCTTCTTAAGCTGTCCAATTTTAATGTTAAGCAATACATTACTTGCCTGAGAGCCGCCCATAACCGCAATAGAAGCCGTTGGGTAAGCGAAAATGAAGCGGGGGTCATAAGCCTTGCCGCACATTGCATAATTACCTGCGCCATTGCTGTTACCAACAATAATTGTAATTTTTGGCACTACGGAATTAGCAACAGCATTCACCATTTTTGCACCGTCTTTAATTATTCCGCCATGCTCAGCCCTTGAGCCAACCATAAATCCGGTTACATCCTGCAAAAATAACAGGGGAATTTTCTTCTGGTTACAGTTCATAATAAACCTCGCGCCTTTATCAGCGCTATCGGAATAAATTACTCCGCCCACCTGCATTTCACCTTTTGCGGTTTTTGCAATTGTCCTTTGATTTGCTACAATTCCAACAGCCCATCCGTCAATTCTGGAATATGCAGTAATAATACTCTTGCCATAACCTGCTTTGTATTCATCAATTTCACTGCCATCTGTTATCCTTGCTATGATTTCATACATATCGTATGGCTTTGCTCTATCCTGCGGTATTACTCCGTAAATTTCCTGTTCGGGATACAATGCAGGCTTTGATTCTATTCTGTCAAATCCTGCTTTTTCTATGTGCCCAAACTTGCTCACTAAACTGCGAATGGTTTCAAGGCACTCTTCATCGCTTTTCATTTTATAATCGGTTACACCTGAAATCTCAGAGTGTACCGCTGCGCCGCCTAATGATTCATTATCAATATTTTCACCAATCGCAGCTTTCACTAAATGGCTGCCTGCAAGGAATACGCTTCCGTTACCTTCTACTATTAGAGCCTCATCGCTCATAATTGGCAGGTATGCGCCGCCGGCAACACAAGGTCCCATTATAGCGGCTATCTGCGGAATCCCCATTGAGCTCATCACAGCATTGTTGCGGAATATCCTCCCGAAGTGTTCTTTATCAGGAAATATATCTTCCTGTAACGGTAAAAATACACCGGCTGAATCAACCAGATAAATTATTGGAAGGCGGTTTTCAATTGCAATTTCCTGTGCCCGCAAGTTCTTTTTGCATGTTATGGGAAACCATGCGCCCGCTTTAACAGTAGCATCATTAGCGACAATTACACACTCTCTGCCGTGAATTTTGCCAATACCAAATATAGTTCCGCTTGATGGCGCCCCGCCGTATTCCTCATACATCCCAAAAGCTGTGAACTGACCTATTTCCATGAAGTAAGAATCTTTATCAATCAGTAATTCAACTCTTTCGCGGCAATGAAGTTTTTTATTGCTGTGAAGTTTCTCAATAGCTTTTTTGCCTCCTCCGAGTGAAATTTCCTTAGCTTCTGCTTTTATCTTCCGCAGAAGATTCTTCATATTATCTTCGCGCTCATGATATGTCTGGTCCTGTGTAGTATTGGATTTTATTGTGCTGATGGTAAAATGCTCCCCTCCTGCTTAATGCAGGCTTAAATTTTATTGATTTTTACAAAGATAAAAATATAAGTGTTAATATACTATCCGCAGGATGCTTCGCATAAAACAAAAAGGGAGACTTGTTTGAGCAGTATTTTAATAAAAATTATAATAAACATTACTAAAAATTCCTGCCTACTGCCTGAAACGGCAGTCAGGTCGCAGGAATGACAATAAAAAGTATAAAAAAGGAACAGTATTGACTGTTCCTTTTGTTAAGTCCCTAAATACAAGTTCAGGGAGATTATATTTAAATTCCTAATTACTAATTTTTAATTCCTAATTAAATTATGCGTACTGCTTACTTGATTCCTGAATATATACAGGCTGGTCTTTCTTATTTATCACATCCTTGGTAATTATACATTTTGATACATTTTCCTTTGAAGGAAGCTTGTACATAATATCAATCATTATCTCTTCAAGTATTGAGCGCAATGCCCTTGCTCCTGTGCCTTTTGTAATGGCTTTTTTAACAACTGCAATCATTGCATCATCTTCAAATTCCAGGTCACAGCCTTCCATCCTGAAGAGCTTCTTGTACTGTTTCACAATAGCATTCTTAGGCTCTGTTAATATTAAAAGCAACGCTTCTTCGTTTAAAGAATTAAGCACAGCAGTTATTGGCAGCCTGCCTACAAATTCCGGAATAAGTCCGAATCTTATCATGTCGTCAGGCTCAACCTGTGCCATAAGCTCATCGTACTGCTTTGATTTCTTGCTGATAATCTCAGTTCCAAATCCAATTGATGTCTGTGCCACTCTATGCTGTATGACTTTTTCAAGCCCGTCAAATGCGCCGCCGCAGATAAATAGTATATTCTTTGTATTTATGCTTATAAGCGGCTGCTCTGGATGCTTCCTTCCGCCTTTGGGCGGTACGTTTGCTGTAGTGCCTTCAATAATTTTCAGCAATGCCTGCTGAACTCCTTCGCCTGATACATCGCGTGTAATTGAAGCGCTATCTGACTTTCGGGAAATTTTGTCAATTTCATCAACATAAACTATCCCACGCTCAGCTTTTTTAACATCATAGTTAGCAGATTGCAGTAAATGTACAAGTATAGTTTCAACATCATCGCCTACATAACCTGCTTCTGTGAGTGTTGTTGCATCAGCAATTGCAAACGGAACATCCAAAAGCTTTGCCAATGTCTGCGCGAGGAAGGTCTTTCCGCTTCCGGTTGGACCTATAAGCATGATATTGCTTTTTTCTATCTCAACATCATCAACATAGCTGAACTCATTGGAATCAATTCTTTTGTAATGGTTATATACAGCAACTGCAAGGACTTTTTTTGCTGCATCCTGTCCAATTACATACTGATCCAAAAATTTCTTTATACCTTCTGGAGTCAGTTCATGTCTTTGGGGAATGTTCTTGTTTAAGCTTGCTGAAGTGCTCTGTTTAATAATTGTCATTGCATTTGTAATGCACATATCACAGATATAAACCTTTTTTCCAACGTAGTTGGATGGTCCCGCTATCATGCTTGTTACTTTATTAGCGCTTCTGCCGCAAAATGAACAAACCGGTGAATTAATGTTTTTGATGTTAGTTTTATTAGACATATTATATATTTAGAATATTAATTCTAATTTAAGTGTACTGGAGAGGAGACTCGAACTCCTAAGCCTTTCGGCGCATGCTCCTAAGGCATGTGCGTATACCAATTCCGCCACTCCAGCATTGATGGTAGTATAATTTTAAAACAAATATTAAAAGAACTCTTAAAGCCTTGCGGCGTCCCGCCCTGCGGGATGCGTATACCAATTCCGCCACTCCAGCATAATACTAATTTCAAACCTTTGAATGATAAATGAACAAATAACTTATCAAACTTAAACATTAATTTTTGAAAAGTCAAGAACCCTTTTAAAATAATATAGTTACATAGATAACCTAAAGAATAAGTTTAAATTAAGACGTATTCAAAGGGCTTTTGTATTATAATATTTTAATATAGATAAAGGTTACATATTCTACAATACTGTAAATGTATTAGTTTATAAAATCGATTTTGTTAGCGCTAAAGTCGGCGCGACTGGACTTGAACCAGCGACCCCCACTACCCCAAAGTGGTGCGCTACCGGGC
>JAYTUN010000106.1:0-24234 GCA_043744495.1 Ignavibacteria bacterium | reverse complement strand
ACCTAATTATATTACTTAATAATGATACGGTAACTGAGCCTGATTGGCTTCAATATCTGGTATCAGCTATGAAAAACAAAAATACTATAGCTTCATCTTACGTTAAAACAGAAGGAGTGCCTGAAAAATATTACACTACTAATGGTTCAGTTTCATACATGATGTATAATATTATGAATGTTTTCCCAAATATTGAAGATGAATTCTATCCGAATGGATGCTCGTTGATATTCCGTAAAAGTGAAATTGGCGAACCATTTGATAAGGATTATTTTTTTTATAGTGAAGATGTTTATCTTGGCTTAAAAGCCAGGTTTATGGGTATGAAAATTAAATTTGTAAAGGAATCAGTTGTCCATCATTTTGGCAGCGGAACCGGTTCATCAGATCAATTTAAAACTTTCTGCCAAGAGCGCAATAAATGCTTAAATCTGTATTTATTTTTTAGTCCATGGTTTATAATCAGGATGATACCTTATTTAATACTAAATCATACAGCAAAGTTTATACTTTCATTATTTTCAAAAAAGTATTCTGTAGTTGGAGTACTTAAAGCATATTTTTGGTTCTATGTGAACATTCCCGTTGTTTTGAAAAAAAGGAAAGAATTATCTCGTCTAAAAATTGTAAACGAAAACGAAATAATCAAATATACCTCATGCAAAGTTTTTAACGATGGCTCAGTAATTTCAGCGTTCTTTAATTCTATTTCTTATATTTACTCCCGTCTAATGGGAATAAAACCTAATGAATTTTACCAAAAAAACAATATCCCTTATTAATTAATACTTAACATTTCACTTACTACAATCAATTTTAATGCTTATTTTTGACTTTTCAGGGCAATAATTTGGATAAAATTAAGGTTTTACAGTTAATAGATGGTGGTTTTTTAGGCGGCGGACAGACGAATGTACTTTCTATTGCTAAGAATGCAGATAGAAACAAGTTTTCGGTATCCGTTGCCGCAGGTGGTGGTGGAAAGTTTGAAGAGGAAGTAAAAAATAATGATATTAATTTTCATTCAATAGAACTCCCAAAGTTACTGAGAACAAAATACCTGAAGAATCTTAAAGAGCTCTATAGAGAAGAATATTTCGATATAATTCATACTCACGGAGGTGTTGCAGGATTTTACGGCAGGATATTAAAAAAGCATACTCCCCACATAAAATGTGTTCATACTATTCATGGAATACATTATATTAACAGCGGTAATTTGATAAGGAAGAATGTTTCTAGAACTATTGAACAATACCTTGTGCAGTTTACTGATAAAACTATTTGCGAAACACATAATGATTTCCTGACAGCCGTAAAGAATAAGATTGCAGACAGGGTTAAAACTGATATCATTCCAAACGGGATAAATATTTCGAAATATACAAATTTAAAACGCAATCTCAGGCTTTTAGCCGAATATGGATTAAATGAAGATAACTTTATCATTGGTAATATTTCAAGATTTGATGAACAGAAAAACCAGAAATTGATACTTCAGACAGCATATTTTCTTGTAAAAAAATATCCCGGAATGCGCTTTGTATTTGTTGGTGATGGCAAATACCTTAAACAGATGAAAGATCTTACCCGGGAGTCACAGCTTGATAATTATGTGATTTTTATTGGAGAGCAGGAATACCTTATTGATTTTTATTCTATATTTGATATATTTGTTTTCCCTTCACTCTGGGAAGGAATGCCATATGTTCTACTCGAAGCAATGGCAGCAAGGCTTCCTATAATATGCAGCAGGCTTCCAAATTTGCTTGAGGTTGTAAAAACAGATCACTCAGCATTAACTATAAATCCAGTAGATATGGATGATCTTTTCAGGAAGATATCTGCGCTTTTCCAAAGCAAAGAGCTAAGAGAAGAATTGGCGCAAAATGCTATGATAGAATCAACACAATATGATGAATCTGAAATTATTCCTAAGATTGAGAATATCTACCTGGAGGTATTAAAGAATTGAAAAGAATAGGGATATTTGGAGGAACATTTGACCCTGTGCATAACGGTCATTTAATTATGGCAGAAAATGTGAAATATCAAATGCAGCTTGATACTGTATTATTTATTCCTTCAGGCAAACCTCCATTAAAAGATCTATATAATGTTACGGCATCATCCCACAGATTGAATATGTTAAAGCTTGCAATTGAAGAAAATCCGAATTTCAGTGTATCTGATATTGAGATAACAGAAAGTAATAATGAGCCGTCATATACTGTTAATATATTATTGAAGCTGAGAGAACAATATTCAGCCGGGCAGGTTAAATTTTACCTAATAATAGGTATGGATCAGCTTATTGATCTGCATAAATGGAAAGATCCGGGAAAATTATTCCTGCTTTCGGAAGTCCTTGTTATTAACAGACCGGGTTTCCTTATCCAGCAGGTAGAAAATGAATTCAGCCGGCAAACAATATTTGTTCCGGTTCCAAACATAGATATTTCTTCTACGGATATTAGACTTAGAGTTCAGGAAAAAAGGTCAATTAAATATCTTGTACCTGAAAAAGTTGAAAAATATATCTATGAAAATAATTTGTATAAATAATCAATAAACATTCTAATGAAAACCATAAGCGGTATTGTAGTGATGAAGTTCGGCGGAACTTCAGTTCAGGATAGCGATTCTATTAAAAATGTTATAAGTATTGTTAAAAATAACACTTTTAAAAAAGTAGTTGTTGTATCCGCTATTTCTAAAGCAACAACAGCCCTTGAAAGTATTGCCCATTTTGCCGCGGATAAAAATACTGCTGAGGCAGAAAAGCTTCTTGATGAAATAATTAACCGCCATTATGTAATAATAAATAACCTTGTTACAGATAAAGCGCTGAAAGCAAATGCTGCTGAGATAATACTAAATTACCACAGGCATATTACTGAACTGATCAAAGGGCTTTCAATTATTAACGAGCTATCATTAAGAATACTGGACGCTTTCAGGGTATTTGGCGAATTGATGTCATCAAATGTAATTTACTATGCCATGCTTAATGACGGAATAGATGTTGAGCTTATTTATTCACGCGAAATAATAAAAACAAATAATGATTTTTCCCGTGCATACCCGAATTTTGAGATCTCTCAAATTAATGCAGATAAAATTGTTAAACCATTACTTGCCAAAAATAAGATTGTCCTCGCACAGGGCTTCATGGGCTCTACGGAAGATGGCATTCCTACTACAATGGGAAGAGAAAGCTCTGATTTTTCTGCTGCTATTTACGGCTCACTAGTAGATGCTGATGAAATTCAGATATGGACCGATGTTGACGGAGTTTTAACATGCGACCCCAACATTATTCCAAATGCTTTAAAGCTTACTGAAATTTCGTTTAAAGAAATGGAAGAGCTATCAAATTTCGGAGCGAAAGTTCTTCATAAAAACTCGGTTAAACCGGCTTTAAAGAAGAATATTCCTATTAAAATTCTCAACTCTAAAAATACTAATTCTACCGGAACCATAATTAGCTCAAAATTAAGCTACCCCGAGCATGTTAAATCTGTAACGTACAAGAAAAACATTATAGTTTTAAGGGTTCAGCCAAAGGAATCATTAAACCAGTTCATTTTCTGGGAAATGATGTTAAATATTTTATCTAAACATAAACCGCAGATAGATATATTAATTTCATCCAACAATGCATTGATAATTGTTATTGCCGAGAGTGCTTATACAAAAATTCATTACGATGAACTAAAGAATGAATTCGATGAAATATCAGAATGTGAAATTGTTAAAGATAAGGTATTGATCACTCTTGTTGGTTCAAATCTGAATGCAATCAATAACTTCGAGCAAAGTATATTTGTATGCAACCCCGGAATAAAAGCAGAATCAATTATATTCGGATTTAATCCTCACAGCTTCTCTTTGCTTGTAAATAATTCTGAATGTGAAGTTATTTTGAAAAACCTGCATAAAGAATTTTTTGAGCTAAAAGCATCAAGTTCTGGATTGTTCGAAATAATCGGGAAAAAGGAAGAAAAGAGTATAGCATAATGATAAATTTAGCGCTGGTTGGATACGGGAAAATGGGCAAAATGATAGAATCTATTGCCCATGAAAATGATTTTACTATAACCGGAACTTATGATGTAATAAATCCTTTAAAAGAGCATCTAAAAAACAAAACAGATGTTGCAATTGAATTTTCCACACCTGCTAGTGTTATAGAAAATATCGAATTTCTTTCATCAAAGGGAATTGATGTTGTTTGTGGCACAACTGGGTGGTATAATAAAGCTGATATTGTAAAAGAAATTATTAAAAAGAACGGTACAGGTTTCATTTATGCAAGTAATTTTTCAGTTGGTGTAAATATATTTTTCCAGATAGTTAAAAATGCTGCCACAATTATTAATAAATATGAGCAGTATGGAATAGACATTAAAGAAACTCACCACACCCAAAAGCTTGATAAACCTAGCGGCACAGCCATTAGAATTGCTGAATACCTTTTGAATAAAATTGACAGAAAAAAAATAATTACTAATGATTCAGAGATCGCAGCTGATAACGAAATAAACATTGTTTCAGAAAGAATTACCAATGTTGTTGGCAATCACCAGGTAATTTTTGATAGCGAAGCTGATACTATTTCGCTTATTCATAACGCCAAATCACGGCAAGGATTTGCAGAAGGCGCACTCCTTGCAGCAAAATTTATTAATGGCAAAAAAGGATTTTATAAATTTGAAGATATTTTTGACAATCTGTTAATATAAAATACATTATAAAAATGGGAAAAAATAAAGAAGAAGTTTATTCCTCAAATGAAACAGAAATTATCTCAGATCCAATTGAAAGTATTTCTATTGGCGATGCTATGGCAGGAATATTTTCCGAGCCGGCTGAAACTTTCACTTCTGTAAAAGCAGCAACTAAGAAAAATTACTGGCTGATACCTTTGGCGATACTTATTGTTGTAAGCATGATATCAAGTTACCTTGTAACTAACGATGAGGAGCTGGTTTCAGAGATAAAAACTCAGCAGAAAGAAGCTGTAAAAAAACAATTGGATGAAGCTGTTAAAGATGGTAAAATGACGCGGGATGAAGCAAACCAGCAAATTGAACAGACTGAAAAAATGTTTGGAGGCGGAATATTTGTTGTTTTCGGTTTAATAGGTTCTGTAGTTGGAGTTTTGGTAATTTTCTTCCTTAAAGCTCTGCTATACTGGGGATTGTTAATGTTATTTAAAAGTGCAGCATCATACATTGATATTATGAATGTTTTAGGGCTTACTGCTCTTATTACTGCCATTCAGCTTGTTATAGATACTCTATTAGCTATTCTAATGGGTAAATTAATGATGAATATTGGACCAGTCCTGCTTTTTTCACAGGAGTCATTGGGTAAAAATATGTTTTCATTTGTCGCTAATTTTGATTTAATTACAATTTGGTATTCCGTAATAGTCGGAATTGGCATTGCAAAAGTTTCTAATCTTAAGATCGGGGTAACAATTCCGTTTGTATTTATACTTTGGTTAATATGGGTATTGTTAACATCATTCGGACCGTTTAGTATGTTTATGGGAAGATAATAAAAATCTGAATTTTCAAAAAAAAAAGACTGTATCAGTTTAGTTATTTTTATAAATGGAATTACGTTCATATTAACTTAGATTTGATTTCAGGGCTTGTGTAACAATCATAACTTATGGTTAAGTTATTGTTATTATAAATATTTGCAAATCTACTTTCCGTTGCTGTATTTCCTTCTTGTTTTTACTTTTTGCAATTGGCGTTCAATAACAGCATCCGCTATTAACGAAGCAATTTCATCTTTTGAAGGATTATTGAATATTTCATCTGTTCTTTTCTGACCAACATCTATCCTGTATAATATCGATACCAGTCTTTCAACATTCTTATCAAGTAACTCACTTATAGTTTCAGTTAGAATAATATGAATTTCTTCAAGTGTGAGCACGCTACTTTTTTGAAGCTCAAAATTACCTGAAATGATATTATATACTTCTTGCGTTTCGGTTTCCATTATTTTACTTATTGTAATTTAACCGCCTCAAATGATGAAACAATTCCATCAATGATCTTATAATTTACTTCTATCGGGTTGCAGCATATTTCACAATCTTCAATGTATCTTTGATCATTAACACTGGTATCTATAATAAACGATATTTCCTTCCAGCAATACGGACATGTAAAAAAATATTCCATTAAGCTTTTATAAGTTCCATTTCACACTTATGAACATTCCATACATAACTCTCATTCCTTAAAAATTTTCTTACATTAACTAAATGTACTTTCAGTTCTTTTCTTTGAGCATTTTTAACAAGCTCGCCAATATAGCCAAATAATGAATAATCCATTGCACATGAATTACTTTCCTGCCTCATCCCGACTGTACACTTTCCGCACTCCCAGCTAACCAGCTTACATAATGGCACACATAGCAAAAGCTCATCAAAGCCATCGGGCCAGTCTGCTGCAAGCCATGCATCGTAATTTCTGCCTCTTGCTGAAATTTCCAATAATTCATGCCAGCTATTATCATCATTAACAATTTCTTCAAGCGCATCAAGCTGCTGTATTGTTAATTCTACAGCAGATTCCGGTGTTGATCCTTTATTTATCCATAGCTGATAAATATTATTGTAATTCAGCAATTTATCCAGCAGTATTTTATCAGGCATTAATTTTATTTGGTTTTATATTCAGACTTTTCAATAATAATAATGCAGTAATGATTAATATGCAAAATATGCAGCAGTGTCTTCAAACATAAAGAAAAAAACTGTGTATTATTGGCTTTTATGATTTTTGTTTTATAAACGGTACGCTATTTGATTGATTGACAGGGTATGCTAAAAATGTGTAGCTGGGGAAAGAATCTATATTTGTAACTTCAAAGCTGTAAGAGATCTTTTTCTTTCCTTCAGTAAGGATGTCAGCTTTTGTCATAGCGCCCGAAAAGATCACAATAAAAAAAATCATTTTAATAATTTTCATACTGCCTCCTTTTTGCGGGGGAAAAATTACAATTTATTATCAGCGCTAATTAACGCTGGCATCATCAAAATTTTCAAGCCAGTTATCAATTACGCCCATAAAAGACTCCAGACAGCCATCTTCAAACGGGGATATTAAATTCGCAACCGCAACCAGTCCCAAAAATGACTGGCTTCCGCCGGCTTTACAAAGTCTTAAGTAATCAACCAGTGCCTGCTCCCTGTTTTCAAGTGCTTTCTTCCAGAACTGGAAAGCACATATTTGTGCAAGGCAATAGTCTATATAGTAGAACGGACTCCCATAAATATGCCTCTGCTGCTGCCATCTGCCGCCTTTTTCAAGGAACTCGTTGTTATCGTAATCTAAATAAGGAAGGTATTTCTTTTCTATTTTAAGCCATTCCTGTTTTCTTTCAGCGGGTGTTGCTTCAGGATTTTCGTATATCCAGTGCTGGAATTCATCTACTGTAACGCCATAAGGTATAAAAATTACAGACCCTTTTAAATGCGAATATTTGAATTTATCTGTCTGGTCTTTAAAGAAACAGTTCATCCATGGCCATGTTAAAAACTCCATGCTCATTGAGTGTATTTCGCAAGCATCTGATGTTGGGAAGAAATATTCTGGTATTTCAAAGTTCCGGCTTGAATAAGCCTGGAAAGCATGACCTGCTTCGTGGGTTAATACTTCAATATCGCCCATCGTACCGTTAAAATTGGAAAATATGAAAGGCGCTTTATACTTTTCTATGAAAGTACAATATCCGCCTGTATCTTTACCTTTTTTATTTACTAGGTCCATCATTTCATTATCAAGCATGAAGTTGAAAAACTCATTGGTCTCAGGTGAAAGCTCTGAATACATATTCTTAGCGCAACTTACTATCCAGTCAGGCGAGCCATGAGGCTTTGCGTTACCTGATTTATAATCCAGCGGCTGGTCATAATATTTAAATGATTCCAAACCAAGCCTATCCTGTTGTTTTTGTTTTAACTTTACAGCGATCGGGACGATAAATTCCAATACCTGGTCTCTGAATTTTTTAACCATTTCTGCATTATAGTCTGTTCTGCCCATCCTGTCATAACCCATATGTACAAAATTTTTATAGCCAAGCTTCTTTGCCATTTTTGCTCTTATTTTCACAAGGTCGTCAAAGAGCCTGTCAAATTCGTCTTCATTATCTGAAAAGAATTTCCATTTAGCTTCGTTGGCTGCTTTTCTTATTTCCCTGTCGGTTGATTCCATATAAGGATTTAAACCCTGTAAATTTTTCTCTTCACCGTCAAAAAATATCTTTGCCGATGCAAGGAGCTTTGTATAATCTGTCCTTAATTCATTTTCTTTTTTTAGATCCTCGAGGATACCCTGGGAAAATGTCCTTAAAGTTACTTCAGCAACATCAAATAACTGTTTTCCCCATTTTTTTTCAAGCTGCTGTCTGAATTTTGAATTAACTATGGATGAATAATATGTATGTATCAAACCGTCAAATATCGGTGAATTAGCATCATAAAAAACCTGCTCTTCCGCAAACTCCTTGTCATTTGTATCAATTGAATATTTTATACTTGCTATTGTTCCAAGGGTCTGGAATTCCATTCTCAGGTCGTTAATATTTCTTATCAGCGCGTCCTGTTCATCGAAGCTCTCAGCCTTTTGAAATAAATTTATCAGGTGTTCAAATTTTTCCTGTAATTCGGCAACGTTCGGGCGTTTATACTCTATTTCACTGAATTTCATTTGTTTTGTGTTAAAATTTAATGTTTTTAAAATAATAATCCTGTAATTTAATAAAGTTTAAATTTAAATTATATAGTAAAGTTAAGATTTCTTAAACTTACCCTTTTCCGCTTGTCTGTCTTTTTTGCGCAGAAAGCACAGATTTCCTCAACCTGATACTTTTGGGTGTTACTTCTACAATTTCATCATCATTTATGAACTCAATTGCTTTTTCAAGTGTCATCGGGTTAACCGGCGTTAGAATGATGCTCTCATCTTTGCTGGAAGCTCTCATGTTAGAAAGCTTTTTAGGTTTTGTAGCATTAACATTCAGGTCATTATCCCTGTTATGTTCGCCTACTACCATTCCTTCGTAAACATTTTCGCCCGGTGAACAGAATAATGTTCCTCTTGGCTCTAAATTGAATAATGCATAGCCTGTTGTATCACCCTGCCTGTCTGAAATAAGCGAACCGGTTGTTCTGACAGGAAAATCGCCCCTGTATTCTTCATAACTTTCAAGATATGAATTCATAATGCCTGTACCTTTTGTATCTGTCAAAAATTCATTCCTGTAGCCAATAAGTCCGCGTGAAGGAATTGTAAACTCTACCCTAACCCTGCCTGAGCCGTGATTTACAAGGTTAACCATCCTGCCCTTTCTTTGAGAAAGCTTATCGGTTACTACACCTACATAACTTTCTTCACAATCTATAAACAGATGTTCAATAGGTTCAAGTTTCTTACCGCCTTTTTCTTTATAAATAACATGCGGCCTGCCTACTGACATTTCATAGCCTTCCCTGCGAAGCGTTTCTATAAGTATAACCATCTGAAATTCTCCTCTGCCTTTTACAATAAATGTATCAGCGCTATCTGACTCTTCAATTTTTAAAGCTACATTCCTTAATGTCTCTCTAATAAGCCTTTCTTTAAGTTTGGCTGACTGAACATACTTTCCTTCTTTGCCTGAAAACGGCGAAGTATTAATACTGAAAACCATAGATATCGTCGGTTCATCAACCATAATTCTCTTTAATGGTTTTGGATTATCCTTTGAACAAATAGTATCTCCAATATGCACATCATCAATTCCTGAAAGTATTGCAATTTCTCCCGGGTCAGCAGATTCAACTTCTTTAAGCTTCAAGCCTTCATAAACCTGCAGCTTGGTAATTTTCAATGGCTTTTGTGTTCCATCTTCACCTATGCGAACTAGTGTATCATTAATATGAGCCTGACCGTTGGCAACTCTTCCTATTGCAAGCCTTCCAATGTAATCTGAGTAATCAAGATCAGTTACCAAAAGCTGGAAAGGTTCACTTTCATTGTAAACTGGTCCGGGAATTACTTCAACGATCTTATCGAAAAGCGGAGCAAGGTCAGTTCCTTTTCCATCAAGTGTATGCTGTGCAATTCCTTCACGGCCTATTGCATATAATATCGGGAATTCAATCTGATCTTCTGTTGCATCAAGATCCATGAACAAATTATAAATTTCATCAAGAACTTCCTTCGCTCTTGCATCCTTACGGTCAATTTTATTTATCAGAACAATTATCTTTTTATCTGATGATAACGCTTTTTTAAGAACAAACCTTGTCTGCGGTAGCGGACCTTCAGATGCATCTACAAGAAGAATTGCACCGTCAACCATCATTAATGCGCGTTCAACTTCTCCGCCAAAATCGGCGTGACCCGGTGTATCTAATATATTAATTTTAATACCGTCCCATACGATCGAACAGTTCTTTGCAGAAATTGTAATTCCGCGTTCGCGTTCAAGATCCATACTATCCATTACCCTGTCTTCAACTTCCTGGTTATCGCGGAACATGCCGCTTTGTCTGAACATGTGGTCAACAAGTGTGGTTTTACCGTGATCTACGTGTGCTATGATAGCAATATTGCGTATCTTATCATTATGAACAAGTTTCTTCAATTTTATTCCTATTCTTTACTGATTTTGAGTGATTTTTGACCTAAACCGATGGGTTTTTGATGAGAAAATCTATATGCTTAATACACAAAGATACTCAAAATCAAACAAAAAAAACAGTCAAATTTATCTAAAATACCTGTTTTTATGAGACCAATGACTGATGATACATTTATGTTCCGAGATCTGGAATTCTTCAGGCTGAAGTTCATCAGAGATGTTTTAGGCAATTCAATAGAAGTAAACGGGCTATATGATGACGGGCATGAGGATAAGTCAAAGAGAACTAATTAAGGATTATAATGAGATGAAATATAATAAGACTACAAAAATCTTAAAATATATTGTAGAAATACTTAACTGCAAAATTATAGTGAATTAAGTAAATTGCTTATAGACTTTTGTAGTCTTATAAGTTGTAAAATTAGGAATAGATTAGGCAGCCATGACCTGCCTTATTTTTACTTCTTCTTCTCAATACTTCTTTTCTTGCCATCGCTTGTGAGCTTTTTCCATTTTTTCTTTTCTTCAATCTGGGCTTTTTTATCCTGTTTCCGCTCAAAGTAACTGACTTCACTCAAAAGCTTTTTATAGCTTTTATATCTTGCTTCATCAAGATCACCGCGCTTAATAGCTCCTTTAATGGCACAGTCGGGTTCCGTTTCGTGCTTGCAGTCAGTGAACTTACATTCAACCAAAAGCTTTTCAATATCACCAAACAGCTCGGATAAACCTTCGGCTCCTTCCCACATTTGGATTTCACGCATACCGGGTGTATCTATTATCAATCCGCCGCCGGGAACGGTGGTAAGCTCTCTGTGTGTAGTTGTATGCCTGCCTTTATCTTTGTAAAGCCCGATTTCACTAACATCCATCTTTTCCCAGTTAAGCAGGCTGTTAATTAAGGTTGATTTACCTACTCCAGATGAACCTACAACGGCAATGGTTTTATTTCCTTCAAAGTGCTGCTGCAGCTCATCTAATCCGGCTTTTTGAGTCGCACTAACAATGTGGACATCAATACCGGGAAATCTATCCTGGACTTCTACAAGCTTTATGTAAATATCCTCACATAAGTCAGCCTTGCTGAGAAGTATCACAGGCTTTACGTCATTATCCCATGCCATAGCCATGTATCGTTCTATTCTTCGCAGGTTTAATTCCTGGTTAAGCGAGCTCATCAAAAAAACGGTATCAACATTTGCGGCAACTATCTGCTCAACGGTTGTTTCACCGGCTTTCTTCCGCGAAAATTTTGTCTTGCGGGGAAGCACAGCATGTATTGCCGCCTTCTTCTCGTTATCAGGATGCTTTATAACCACCCAGTCACCCACAGCAGGCAGCAGGTTGGTATCTTCAGCCTGGTAAAACAGCTTGCCAGCTTTTTCAGCAGTAATTTCGCCAAACTCGGAGTACAGCTCGTAATAATTTCTGTGCTCAACTGCTACTCTGGCGGCAAATAATCCATCCGCTGCATATTCAGAAAAATATGCGTCAAAGTAATCATTCCAGCCGAAGTTTTTTAAATTATTAGTTTTATTCAAATAGTTATTGTTTTACTTTCTACAAATTAATATATGCTCTGTTGATCTATTACTCAATTCATCTTCCCCTCCTTTGAGGAGGACAAATCGCACCTATGGTGCGAAAGGGTGGAGTTATTACGCAAAATTCATCACTTCTTTTTCGCGCTGCTCCCTTAGCTGTCTTGTATATAATCTGTAATATACTCCCTGTTTTTTAATAAGCTCATAATGGCTGCCGTCTTCAATAATTCTACCTTTGTGAATAACCAGAATTCTATCACAATGCTTAATTGTTGAAAGCCTATGAGCAATCACAATTGATGTACGCCCTTCCATAATTCCGGCTATACCGCGCTGTATCTTCGCTTCAGTTATAGTATCAATTGATGAAGTTGCTTCATCCATTATAAAGATTCTTGGGTCAGCAAGCACTGCGCGAGCGAATGAAATGAGCTGTTTCTCGCCAAGCGATAGATGCTCTCCTCCTTCGCCTACCTGTTCATCAAGCCTCTGGATATACTCTTCCGCGCCAACAATTCTTAATGAATTCATAATTTCCAAATCAGTGGCTTCATCCCTGCCGTATTTTATGTTTTCCTTAACGGTACCTGAAAACAAATGCGGAGTTTGCAGTACTACTCCCAATTGACTCCTAAGACTTTGCATGGTCATATCTTTATAATCAATACCATCAATTTTTATTACGCCTCCAGTTGGTTCATAAAATCTACAAACTAAATTGATTATTGTTGATTTTCCGCCACCTGTTTCTCCAACAAGTGCAACTGAAGTCCCTTCTTTAATATGCAGGTTCATTTCATTTAATACAGATTTACCTTCTTCATAATGGAACTCAACATTTTCAAATTCAATATCACCGTATATCCTGCCGTATTTACCTGCGCCTGGTTTATCAATAATTAACGCCTGTGTATCTATAAGAGAGAAAATTCTCTCGCCTGCGGAAATGCTGTTCTGCGCCTGAGAATAGAACCTTGATATATCCAGTATCGGCTCAAATATCATAGTAGCATACCCAAAGAATGCTGCAAGTGTTCCAATAGTAATTGCTGCTGGCATCACAATAGCCATTGAGCCGCCGTAATATATCACCATAGCCGCCGCAACTGAACCGCCGAAAATTATTAGCGGCATAAATATTGCCTGATAATATGCTGCTTTGTATGACGATATCCTCATCTTTTCGCTTAGATCTTTAAAATCTTCGCCCACTCTTTCTTCCTGTACAAGGCTTTTGTTCACTTCTACACCGTTTATATGTTCGTTGAACCTTGCCGTCATTTCGCTGTTGTATTTTCTTGACTCGCGGGAATATTTCAGTATCAGCATTCTAATCTTAAATGATATGAGCGTTAAGATTGGTATTGTCAGCGTAACAATTACTGCAAGCTTCCAGTTATATACAAACATTGCAGTTACACAGAACACTATCATTCCGGAACCCCATACTACTTCTATCATTGACCATGAAATAAGCTCGGTCACCTTTGCCGTATCGCTGGATATTCTTGAGAGCAGCCAGCCCACCGCAGATTTATCAAAGAATGAAAATGATAATTCCTGCAGTTTAATAAATAACTCCTGCCGGATATCATACATTACATATTCCTGTATCCTGCCCGCAAAGTTGATGAAACAGAATACTCCGATAGAAAGTATTAAACCAAGTCCCGCAAATATTAGCCCATAGTTGCGAAGTGAGGTTTTATCCGTAACCTGCATCACACCCGTATGCTTGTACTGCTCAATTGCGGGAATTATAACTGTATCCAGCATGCTAAGCCATACAAGCGGGTAAACCGCTTCAACCAGCGCCACAAGCAAAACAAATATAGTAAAGCCTGCAACCCACTTAGGATAGCGAAAGCTGTACTTCAGCAGCCTTCTTAAGAAGGGACCGAGACTTCCTTTAGTTTTAAATTGTTTATCTTTTAATCTTGACATTTTTATACTTTTTACAAAATCAATTATTAATTTAAATTAGTTTAATTAATGAGATTGCTTCGTCGCTTCGCTCCTCGCAAAAAAGGTATTGTTACAATCTCAAAAACCCGTGGCTAATCAATTACAACTAACTTATTTATTATAACTTAATGAACTTACAACTGCTTTTATTTTTGCCTTTTTACTTTTGCCTTTTGCCGCTACATTCATATCTTCATTTATCTCGTCTTCAATAGATACCTGTATATCATATATCTTTTTATAGAAGCCGTCATTTTCTATCAGCTCTTCATGCGTGCCTTCCTCAATAACCCTGCCTTTATCAAGCACAATTATCCTGTCACAATCCTGCACCGAAGTTATCCTGTGTGCAATTACAACTGTAGTTTTACTGTTAATTACGCTTCTTAATGCTTTTTGTATCTCAAATTCAGTTTCAGTATCAATTGCCGAAGTTGAGTCATCCAGCACAAGTATATCAGGATTCTTAAGCAGTGTTCTTGCCAGCGTAACCCTTTGTTTCTGTCCGCCTGAGAGCGTTACACCCTTTTCACCTATAACAGTATCGTATGAATTGGGGAATCCATCCTTTATTATATCGTGAATATTTGCGACCTTGGCGGATTCAACAATCTCATCAATATGTGTATCAGGATTTGAGTATGCAATATTTTCCTTAATAGAAGTTGAGAACAAAAACGGTTTTTGAAGAACAACGCCAATTTTGCTTCTTATAAACGGTCTTGAATACTCGTTGATATCCCTTCCGTCAATCCTTATCATTCCTTTATCAGGCTCATAGAATTTCATCAGCAGTGAAATTATTGTTGATTTACCTGCTCCCGTGGGTCCAAGCAGTGCAACTTTTTCACCTGGCATAATTTTCATTGAAACACCATTCAATATATTCGCCTCATCATCTTCATATTTAAAGTAAACATTATCAAACTCTACCAATCCTTTTAAGTCTTTACCTTCGTTATCATAGCCGGAATAATCTTCACCAGGATACTCTAAAATTGAATATATCCTTTCAATTGCGACGCGTGTCATTCCCATTTCGCTAACTAATTGCGCAAGTCTGCGCATAGGCCATGTTACATAGGCAGCATAAGTGTAGAATGCGGTAAATTCACCAATTGTTATATTATTGTTAATTACAAAATACCCGCCTGCGAAAATTGAAATTGCAAGCTGTGTGTAAACCATTACGTCACTTCCCGGCCAGTAGTATGAATGCAGCTTTAAGAGCTTCATTCCCCATTTGCGTTTCTCTTCATTCTGCTTAGTGAATTTTTCTATCTCGTAATTCTCTTTAGCGAATGCCTTTACTACCCGGATGCCTGATAGATTTTCCTGTACCATTGCTGTTAATTTATCCTGCTCAGCTTCATGCTTAGTCCATATCTCCCCTTCTTTTTTGAAGAAGAATGCAGATGCTATTATCATTATTGGAAACAAAGCTATGGCAATTAATGCATAAGTTTGATTTACCATGAACATCATAATGAATGCCCCTATGAATATTGATGCAAGCCTTATTGATTCCGTTACCTGCATCGTTGCGAATTTGCGGACGGTTTCAACATCACCCGTACAGCGCTGGATGAGCTCACCCGTCGGCGTTTTGCCGAAGTACTTCATCGGCAGATGCTGGAGGTGGCTAAAGAGCCTGTCACGCAGCTTCTTCATCGCTTTTTCTGTCGATGATGCGGCAATTGTACTTGATGAAAACATTGTAACACCACGCAGCAGAGATATTATTAGAAAAAATACTCCAAGATAAATCAGTATTAAACCTGCATTTTCAATTTTTAGACCCGGAAGCAATGAATATAAGAAATTTACAACAGAATCATTTCCTGAACTGATAGTACTTTTACCTGTTACAAAAAATGCGATTATCTTATCAACTGCTATTTGAAGTATCTTAGGCTCAAGCAACCTGAAAGCTACGGAGATAATAAGCAGAATAGCAGCCGATATATACCGATACTTCCATTTCCCTAAAATTTCGAATAATTTACTTAGACTTTTCATAAACCCCTATTAATCTCCCCTAAGAGGAGAGGTATTATATAATACTTTATTAATTTCTATTTTCTTGAACCCCATCTCCCCCTAACAGGGGGAGTGTCCGCAGGACGAGGGGGTGATTCCGATCCATAAAAAAACCGCGAACATTTTTTATTTTGTCCGCGGTTTGCTAAAAATCTTATTAAATTGAGGTTTTATCCTAACAACCTCCGTTTATAGCTAACCAACGGACATACCTTGCCCACAAGAACATCTGTAGTGGGTGCTGTGTATGACACCACGAATATTGTGTTGAAGTTTCTCATTAATGTCTGGTTTTCATCCCTTAGTTAGTTATAAAAATAATTCTGTTAATTATTGTTATTACAAAACTACTAATTTTTTTTGAGAGTGTCAAGAAAAATTATAAAAATATTTCATTTTATGTAAATTACAAAGAGAAATTGAAGAAAATATTATTTTAAATCGACTCCCCTTTCTAAGGGGGAGTGGTCGAAGACTGAGGGGTTCTAAGTAATATCACACCTCAATCTCACCACTTATCACAGTCACGGCTTCGCCGGCGAGCATTACTCTATCTCCAGTTACTTTAATCCCAAGTACTCCGCCGCGCTCAGATGCCTGGTAGGCTATGAAGGAATCCTTACCAAGTCTGCCTGCCCAGTATGGACCCAGCGCGCAATGCGCGGAACCTGTTACGGGATCTTCCTGAATGCCTTTTTCCGGCGCAAAGAATCTTGATACAAAATCAAACTTGCTGCCTTTATCAGCAATTGCGGTTACGATAGTACCCCATCCCGGCAGCTTGAGCATAATATCGAAGTTCGGCTTTAAGTTACGTACATCACTTTCGCTTTCAAGCTCGATCAGGTAATTCCATTTAGTCATGCCAACATACTTTGGTGTTACTCCCCCAATTGCTGCAATTAAGTCTTTGGAATATTCAATTTTCTTCTGCGGTATTGCCGGGAAGTTGAGTCCAATTTCACCTTCGTGATAATCTGCTTTAAGCAGACCGCTTCTTGTATTGTAATGAATGGTTTCATTCTTAGCACAGATTCCTTCCTGCCATAAAATATGTGAGGTTGCAAGAGTAGCGTGGCCACATATATCAACTTCACTTACTGGTGTCATCCATCTTAAGCTAAAGCCATCCTTATCTTTTTCCTTGTGTACAAAAGCAGTTTCAGCAAGATTAAGCTCAAACGCAATATTCTGCATAAGGCTGTCGGTAATTGGTTCTGCCAAAATACAAACTGCTGCGGGATTCCCTGCAAAAGGCTTTGAAGAAAACGCATCAACTGTGAATATTGGTAATTTCATATATAAGATGAATGATAATTAATAAATTTTGTGTCAGGTTTCTCCAATGGAGTCCTTCGGACAAACCTGACGCTACGAAGTGTGAGACTGAACTCAAAAATAAAGCTAAGAAAGCAATTTAACAAGGCAACATGTATATATAGCCGCAAGCTTCAGCTTGCGTTAATAAGCTCAGCCTGAAGGCTGAGGCTACAGTTAATGATATTTCCGTGGTACAAACCTGACACCACAAACAATTAGTTTCTAGTCTTTTCTCCCCTCTCCTTCGGCGATTTTTGACGTCCCGCGTTTCTACTTATCGGGACCAGGAGAACTGCACCAGCAGTCGGTGGGTTGGGGTGAGGTCAAAAAAAAAGCCACTCTAGAATAGAGTGGCTTTTTGAAAATCTGATAAATCTTATAATTTGATGGATCTTTAAATTTACTTTGTAAATACCATTTTCTGAACTTCAACTTTTTCAGGAGTTTTAATTCTGTAGAAGTAAACGCCTGATGGCAGACTTGCGGCATTGAATGTAACTGTATGCTCGCCTTCTGACTGGTTTTCATCAACTAAAACCACAACTTCACGGCCTAAACGGTCATAAACTGTAATTTTAACGCTTGTTGAATTCTTTAATGTATAGTTGATCTTTGTTTCAGGGTTAAATGGATTAGGATAATTTTTAGCTGCAAAGAATGACTCGCCTGAATTCATATCAGTCTGAGCGGTTTCCTGCTTAAGCTCTTTGCTGTATCTCTCAGAGATCATTGCAACGCCAGTTTCAACCGGACCTTTAACAAAATCTTTGCCAGTCTGGAAAGAGAACTGAATTCCTAATGCTTCCTGCTCTAAAATTGAAAAGTCATCATCTTTGCTCTTTGAAATAACTTTAAATTCGTTCTGGTTTATATTGAAGTGAACTTCTTTCCATCCCGAAAAATTCATGCTGAAAGGTTTTGACTCAAGCCTTGAATCAGTGCCTTCATCATATTTGCCGTCATTGTTCTTATCATATAAAACCTGAACAGTCGTTGTCATATCGTTGTTAATACCCTGTATCATAACAGATAGGATATTATTTTCGGCAACCTGAAGTTTTTCTTCTTTTCTGATAATACCTGCAAAAGAATTCGGTGTGATTTGCTTGTTTGATGAGGAAATTACGCCGTACCCGTTTTCGAGGTTATCCTCTTTATGAGAATATTTCATGGTTAGATCGCCGCCTGAATACCAACCCGGCATATTGTGATCTCCGAAGCTATCGATAACGTACAAATTTGAGCTTTGTGCAAGGACTGTGGAAGCTGAAAGTAGAATTGCGAAAACTGTAAATACAAACCTAGTAATGAATTTTATCATTAATTATATTACCCCCATGGTAAAATTTGTTAAAAAATGAAATATTAAGTAAGTATTTCGGCTATTTGGTGATCCAAATAGTTAAACTACTTAATCAGAGTCATCCTCTTTACTGAGGCATAATCTCCGACTTGTAGTTTATAGAGGTAAATTCCTGCGGGAAGGTCATTTGCATCAAATGTCACTTCATAGTATCCGGCTGTTTGATAGCCGTCAACTAATACCCGCATTGACTGTCCGACAAGGTTAAATACTGTAAGCTTAACGTTGCCATCTGTCTTGAGGTTGTATGAAAGCTGCGTAGTTGGATTGAATGGATTGGGATAATTTTGATTGAGTTCGAACTTATCAGGATTACCCTTAAAATCCATCAGCTGTTCTTTATTAACGGCACTCAATGTTAAAGTACCGAAGACAAAGAATAGACTAACTAATATTACGTAAACTTTCGTCATTTACCTGGTTTTACCTATTAAAATACTTGTGCAAAGTTAACTGTTTTTGTTTTTAATGTCAATATAATACATACAGGAAACCCGTGATATTTAGAAGTTGGGAAAATAGCTAAAAAACACACCATTTCCCCCGAAATTTTAACTTTTACTGAACTTTTACTGCTATTATTCTTTCCTGACCGCTCTTATCCATAACTTTTAATAGTATCGGATCTCCAGTATTCTTACTGCTCAACGCATCTGTTAAGTCATTTACATTGTTAATCTTTTTCTTGTTTGCTTCAACTATTACTGTACCTTCCTGCAATCCCCTTAAAAATGACTCCGACATCTTCTCAACTGATGTAACAACAACGCCGCCTGAAATATTCAGCTTTTCTTTAAGCGAACCGGGCGCATCCTGTACAGTAATTCCAAGCGCTTTTACTGTTGTTGAAGAAATACCCTTGTTACTGCCTTCATCCTGCTTGTTGTTATTTAAAGAAGTCTGTTTTTCTTCTTCTGCCTTAGGCTTTAGGGTAACATCCTTTTCAATTGTCTTGTCATCCCTGAATACATTAAGCTTGGCAATATCGCCCGGGCGTTTACTGTTAATAATAACCTGCAGCTCGTTGGAAGCATTTACTTCTTTTCCGTCAACTGATAGTATTACATCACCTGCTTGCAAACCTGCTTCATCGCCGCCTCCGCCTTTTTGTACACTCTGAACCAGAACGCCTTTTGCTTTATCTAATCCAAGACCCTTAGCCATAGTTTCATCAACTGTCTGTATCTGAACTCCTATATATCCGCGAACTACTTTACCTGATTTAATAAGCTCCTGTGTTACACTTTTTACAATGTTTACCGGAATTGCAAATCCATAGCCCTGGTAATAACCTGTATTTGTTTTAATTGCTGAGTTTATCCCAATAAGCTGTCCATTAACATCAACCAAAGCGCCGCCCGAGTTACCCGGATTAATAGCAGCATCTGTCTGAATAAAATTTTCTATTGCGTAACCGCCACCATTGATACCAATATTTCTGCCGAGTGCGCTTACTATACCTGCTGTTACTGTATAGTTTAATCCCAATGGGTTACCAATTGCAAGTACCCATTCACCCACCTGTAAATTATCTGAATTTCCAATTGACATAACAGGTAAGTCATTAGCTTCAATTTTAATGACAGCAAGGTCTGTATTTTCATCAAGTCCGATAACTTTTCCTTCAAATTCGCGTTTATCTGTCAATACTACTTTTATACCATGCTCACCGGCGTTTTTTACAACGTGGTTGTTTGTTACTATATAACCATCTTTTGAAATGATAACACCGGAGCCGCTTCCCATTTCGGGACCCTGGTCAGGCATCTGTCCTTCGGGACCAAAGAAGAACCTGAAAGGATCGTTACCATCGGGAGCCTGGTTATTGTTTCCTTGCTTCTTTGAAGCAGTTTTTACTTCGATGTAAACAACAGTTGGTGTAACTGTTTTGCTTATTTCAATAAATGCATCATTTAAGCTTTTTACATTCGGATTTACTGTAATTGGCGGGGTAGTGTTGAACTCTACCTGTGAATCGGAGTGCACAACCTTAACACCGCTGAAATTTGCTATCAGCACTGCACCGAAGATGATTGAAAGCAGCACAACAAAGCCGGCTGCTATTATTGATTTTTTAGGCATATTATTTTTTTCTCCTTGTTGCATTTTATCTAATTTAGTTTTTTAGTGTTATTGCTCTTTAATAATAGTAAGAAAGTTATCTATATTATTATTTCTCCTGTGCAGATATTCATTTAAAAATTATCCCTTTAAAATAATTCCTGTGAGCTGAAAACCTTTTTTGTATTAGAAAAACCCGCATGCTCAAAATGGTCGCGTAAATAATTTTCAAAAAATTTTTCCAGCGCAAAAACCTGTGGTTTTGATATGTTAAGAGACATCATCGAATTATGGCTGCCTTCGGTCAATATCTCTAATGTTTTAACATCACCGGCGCTGATTATGGTTTCATAAAAATATCTGTTTTGGTTATTAATTTCAATATTTCTGCCGGATTCTCTTCCAAGATTGATCCGAAACCCGAGCAAATTGAGCAATCTGAATTCAAAGTTAAATAACACATTTACATAGTTTTTAGTTGCATCTTCAAGTAAAAGCAGTGATTCTGCCAATAAATTGAAGATTTCTGTATTTTCATGCTGTTCTTCAGTGGTTCTGTTAACAAGTTCAACAAGCCTGTAACCTATCTGCATTTTATCGTAATCATCATAAATACTGTTTAATGCTTTTGAATGTTCCGCATTTGAAACAAGGTGGAGTGTGCGGTTTTCCTTATAATAGAACATAATGTTTAAAAGTGCCATTGACTGAAGCGAGCCGCCCCATTTAGTCTTTGTGCTTCTTACTCCCTTTGCAATGCCCTTTATCTTGCCATGAGTGCGTGTATAAAATGTTATGATCTTACTGGTTTCCCTGTAATTATCACATTTCAAAATAACCGCTTCTGATTTTATTATTGGCATTAAATAATTTTACTCTTCTTCTTCATTTTTTAATGTCTGCACGTAACTTTGGAACAGGTGTTTCATCGACCCAAAATTATACGGCGGGTAGTGAATTTTGTATTCCGTTACGATAGCAGTAACAAGCTCATTTGGCACAAGGTCAAACGCAGGATTTAAAACACTCAGGTTATCAAGTGTTACTTTCTCACCATTTACCCTAGTAACTTCATCAGCATCACGCTCTTCAATTTCTATTTTATCACCTGATGCAATTTCAAAATCAATTGTGCTTCCGGGTGCGGCAACATAGAACGGTATTTTATGATAAGCACAGTTTACTGCAAGCGAATAGCTGCCAACCTTATTTACCACATCGCCATTTGAAGCAATTCTATCTGCGCCTACTATTACACAATCTATTAATTGATCCCTCATCAGATTTGCGGCCATCGAGTCTATTATAAGATCAAAATCTATTCCGTTCTGTTCAAGTTCATAAGTTGTAAGCCTTGAGCCCTGAAGCAGCGGGCGGGTTTCATCAACATATACAAATATTTCTTTCCCTTGCTTATGTGCTGTGTAGATTATTCCAAGCGCAGTTCCAATTCCGCCTGTTGAAAGCTCCCCTGCGTTGCAGTGGGTTAGTATAGTCATTTTTTCGCCGATTAAATCAGACCCGTTTACACCGATCCGCTTGCACATTTCGGTATCTTCATCATAAATAGCATCCGCTTCTCTTAGAAGTATGTCTTCAAGATCAATAAAATCTTTGTCTGAATTTTCTTCAAAAACCTTCGTCATTCTATCGAGGGCATAGAAAAGGTTTTTGGCAGTGGGGCGGGAATTCCTGAGAGTCTCCGTTATTTTGTAAAAGTGAATTTCAAAATTTTTCCTGTTATCTGTATCATAATGATGTATCCCCATTACAACACCGTATGCCGCGGCTATCCCAATAAGAGGCGCTCCTCTTATTCTTAATTTCCTGATAGCTTCGGCAACATCCTTGTAATTTTTTGTTTTCTGATACTTCTCCTTTAACGGCAGAAGCGTCTGGTCTAAGAAAATAAGCTCGTGTTTATTGGTATATTCAAGCTTATCTATCATAATTTTTTGATTGAAACCGTTTAAACGGTTATAAATTTATTTTCCTCAACCAACCCACAACTTAAGTCGTGGGTTAAATTTACTTTATAAAAAAGGAACCGCTTCAGCGATTTAAAATATTTTATAATTCAGCCGGTTCAAATGTTGAGAACCTTGTAAATTCATTAAACCTGTCTTTAATTTGAAGATGTGAAAGATCGCGCGTTCCATCAAGCGAAAATTTTTCTACACAAAATGATGCAATAGTGCTGCCGAAAATAACTGCGCGTTTCATATTCTCAAATGAGATATCATCTGTCTTGGCAATGTAACCTATGAATCCCCCTGCAAAGCTGTCACCGGCGCCTGTGGGGTCATAAATTGATTCAAGCGGGTAAGCCGGTGCGCTAAATAACTCGTTTTCATAGAACAATAATGCGCCATGCTCCCCTTTTTTAATTATTACAATTTTCGGTCCCATACCCTGTATCTTCTTTGCTGCTTTGAATAGATTTGCTTCCTTTGATATTTCCCTAGCTTCTGAATCATTAACTATGAAAACATTTATGTGCTTAAGTACATCTAACAATGCGTCGTATTTTCCTTCTATCCAGAAATTCATAGTATCGGCAACTATGAGCATGGGACTTTCCATCTGTAGGTAAACTTTCTTCTGCAGCTCAGGATTAATATTCCCAAGACATAAGTAGCGGCTCTTTTTAAAACTCTCGGGCACAACAGGATCAAAATCTGCAAACACGTTAAGCTCGGTTACAATGCTGTCTCTTGTATTCAGGTCATAATTATATTTTCCGTGCCAGTGGAATGTCTTTCCCTCTTCTTTTATCTGCAAACCTTCGAGGTCAATTTCTCTTTCTTCAAAATACTCAAGTTCTTTTTTGGGAAAATCTCCGCCAACAACTCCAACCAGCCTGACAGGCTGTATAAAATAAGATGCGGCAACCGCTATAAAGGTTGCAGAGCCACCAAGCGTTCTTTCAGCTTTCCCGAACGGTGTTTCAATTGTATCAAGTGCAAGTGAGCCAACTACAAGTAAAGACATTAATTCTCCATTTCTTTATTTATCGTTCCCTTTATATACGGGAAATTATACATTCTACAAAATTAGCAAACTAAGAGGTGAAATGAAAGAAATTAATTTTTGCCGAAATTGTGCTTGAATTTAATTAAAATTTTTAACTCTATAACTAATAATCCACGATTTTATTATTATTTCCCAAAAATCTCACCTTTTTGCAGTATTGTATAGTTTTTACAATAAGTTTAATTTACTATAAAAGTATGCAGTTATTTAAAAATTGCTTTTAATTATAATTAAAATTATTTT
>JAYTUN010000105.1:0-24300 GCA_043744495.1 Ignavibacteria bacterium | reverse complement strand
AATTTTGAAGAATTAAATCTGAAAGAACATATTACTCAATATAATTTAAAATATTCCAGTAACCTTCATATTTTATTTAATTACCTGAATAAATTCTGGTTCGATAAGTATGTTTCGAAGAAAAAATATGATATCCTGCATAAAACATATTATTCTGATATTGGACTTGAATTAAAGTCAAAAATAATAACTACAATTCATGATATGACCCATGAAATTTATCCAGAATTTTTCATTAAAAAAGATTCTACTACAATATTAAAGAAAAAATGTACTGAAAACTCTGATGCAATTATTTGTGTATCTGAAACGACCAGGAATGATCTTATTGAACTGTTTAATGTTGATCCAGAAAGGATAAAAGTCATATATCACGGTATAAATCTAAAAAATAATGATAAATCGGTCAAATATTACGAGAAGCCTTATATCTTATATGTAGGACAAAGATGGGGATATAAAAACTTTAATACATTATTAAGTGCCTACCAGTCTGATTCGTTCCTGAACAATAATTATTTACTTGTATGTTTTGGCGGAGGAAAATTTAATTTATCTGAAAAACTATTTATTAATAAATATGGACTACAAAATAAAGTACTACAAATTGTAGGGAATGATGATCTATTAGTAAGTTTATACAAATATGCTGAAGTATTTGTTTATACTTCTTTTTACGAAGGATTCGGGTTTCCGCCGCTTGAAGCTATGGAGTGTGGTTGTCCTGTTGTTACTAGCCCGGGAGGCTCAATAAAAGAAATATTGGATGACTCGGCGGTATTCTTTGATCCGAACAGAGGTGAAGATCTATTAAATAAAATAAATATGTTACTAAATGATATAGATTACCGTAATCAATTAATACATAATGGCAGAAATAGGGTTAAATTATTTACATGGGAAAAAAGTGTTTCTGAACATTTAAAATTTTATAACGATATCTAATATGAAAATTATCTTTTTAATTATAGATTTAATTTTATTGCCGTTTATATATTTAATTAGCATTGTATTTTATGTAGTAAGGGTTGCAGGTGAAAATAAATTAATAATTTGTAATAAGTTATTACTTGTAAAAGGAATATTACCTACCCGTACCTATTTTGAAAATACTGTAAAATAAAATCTTTTAAAATAATTTGAGTAAATTAAAATCAATAATAAAGAAATTTATTTATGTCCTTTTCGGATATAAATTAATAAAAAATATATTTCCCGAACGTCAAAATATTAATAAAATCCTGGTAATCTCATTGTATTTTACGGGTGATCTTTTGTTCCATACCGCTTCATTAGAAGCCTTAAAAAAATTAATTCCGAAAAGTAAAGTTGATATTTGGGCTAAAAGCAGATCAAAGGAGGTACTTAATAATAATCCGCATATTAATGATGTTTTAGTTTATGATAATATTTCAACTGCAGATTACAGGGAAAAAACAAAATTTGATTTACACGGAAAAATTAATATTATTAAATGTTTAAGAAAGAAAAAATACGATGTAATTGTTGATCTAACCGGCAAATATTCAACTGCTTTAATTACACTTCTAGCTAATTCCAAATATACCATTGGCATTAATTATAATTACTTCGGGTTTTGTTATGATAAATTCATTCCCTTAAATACTTCAACCCAAAAAGGACATTTAATAGATAAATATCTGTCAGTAATTAAATCAGGTTTCAGAATTACTGATAATGAATGGAATAAGATCAAACAGGAAATAAGTATTAAGCCATATATGTATACCGGCGAAAGTGACAAGTTTGTAATTGATGAGCTATTAACAAGTAAATTTCAAAACATAAATGCAAAATATGTATTACTTCATTTATCATCAGGCTGGAAGGCAAAAGAATTACCAATTGAAATATTCTCTGAATTGATATTGTACTTTGAGGAAAAAAAAATAAAATACCTGATAATTGGTGATGATAAGGATTATGATAAAACTATTGAAATAAAGAAGTATATTAATAATCAAAATGTAAATGTATTAGATAAATTTGTTAAATTAAAGTTACATCAATCTGCAGAGCTTATAAGCAGGGCAGCATTGTTAATTGGTAGTGATTCTGCCCCTCTTCATATGGCAGGAGCTTTTAATACTCCTTCAATAGGTTTATTTGGACCCACGAATCCTGACTTTTCAAATCCCATAGGCAACAAGCATAAATATATATATTTTAAACTTCATTGTTCCTCTTCTGATGATAGGCAATATTGTACCAGGAATGGTGGATTTACTTGCCCATATTATGAATGTATGCATTCTATTTCATCAGGGAAGATCATTTCTCATTTTAATCAACTATATACTATCGACAATTAAAATATATGAATAAAGTAAATCTTTTATTAATTGTTTGTAATAATGGTCTAAACGGAACTGAAAGGTATGTTGTCGACCTTGCAAAAAATTTAAATAAGAATGAATTTAATGTATATGTAGCAACTCCCTTAATAGGACCCCTTTCCGATATATTAAGAGAAAATAACATTAATGAAGTAGTGTATGATAACGGAAAATTGAACTATTATTCCTTTAAAGGATTAAGAAATCTTTATCGCATCATGAAACAAAATAAAATTGATATTGTACACGCAAATGCTAAATTTCATCCATGCATTGCAGGGAAATTGGCTAGGGTAAAACTGAATATAGAAATAAGACATGGTATATTTTATTCTAAAAAGCAGCTTAAAAATTTATCATTGTTTAGAAAGACATACGAATACTTAAAACAATATTTTGTGGATGAGTTTATTGCAATATCTGAAAATGATAAAAAGACTTTAATTGATTATTTCAATATTGATCCCAAAAAAGTTTCTGTGATATATCTTGGGATTGATTTTGATGATATAAAAAAAAATAATGAGCATGTATTCGAGTATAGAAAAAGAGATCCGGGCAAGGTATTTACAATTGGCCATATAGGCAGACATACTTATCAGAAAGCCCAGGAACATCTTCTGGAAGCATTTTTAAAAATTTCTGAAAAATATCCGAATTCTAAGTTGGTTATGATAGGTATAGGTGAAAACAGTGAAATTCATAAAAAATATATTACTGATAATAACTTACAGAATAAGGTCGTTATGAAAGGTTACATAAAGGAAATATATGCCGAGATCTCAAGTTTTGACATACATGTTCTTACTTCAAGATACGAAGGTACCCCTTATGTTAATTTTGAAGCTATGGCTTTGGGGGTTCCAGTAATTACCTCAAATGTTGGAGGAGCGACAAATTTCTTTACAAATGACTATGATTCATTAATAACCAATGTGGAAGACACCGTTTCAACTGCTGCAGCCATTGAAAAATTAATAATTGATGAATCATTTAGAAAAAGTCTTATAAATAATGCTTTTAACACAGTACAGCTATATTCAGTAAAAAAAATGGCTGAGGATACTGCTGATTATTACAAATCAAAATTAAGACTTTCCTGAATAAATCTCTTCCATTTTCTTTTAAATACTGCGAAAATTAGTGTTTTTAGTGATAAATAATAGAATTGTATTAAAACGTAGATAATCTAATATTTGCCGATTATCTATGTCTATTAAAAAGCAGTTCAATCTACGTATAGTAAGCCAGCTTTTTTACCCTGAAATGGTCAGTTCCGGACAGGCATTAACCGAACTAGCCGAGGAGTTAACATCTTACGGATTAAAGATTAAGGTCATTGCTAGCCAGCCTACAATTTTAGATAATAGCAAAGTTGTACCTAATAGAATTGATTATAAGGGGATTTATATTTTACGAACTTGGTCAACAAGATTTCCAAAATTATCATTTATCGGAAAATTTGTTAATCTCATAACTTTCTTTATTACTGCTTCTTTTGATATTCTTATTAATGATAGAAAAGTACCATTGCTATTGGTTACAAACCCGCCTTATATGGCATTAATAGGTTGGTTCAATAATTTAATAAATGGTACAAAATATGGGGTTCTCTTATTTGATATTATGCCAGAACAGGCTGAATTGTTGAACATTGTTAAGCCTGGCGGAATACTTGCAAAACTGTGGAGGAAAGTTAACAAACTATGGTATATTAGATCTTCTTATGCAGTTGTATTAAGCAAAGATATGCTTGAAGGTGCGATAGAAAATGCAAATCTTAAAGGAACCGGTTATGAGAAAGATTGCAGAAACAAAACTCATATAATCCATGTCTGGTCTGATGATAGAGTAATTAAACCAAAACTTAAACAGGAATCTGAAGCTGCCAAAGAACTTGGTGTTTTAAATAAATTAGTAGTCCAGTATTCAGGTAACCATGGCAGGTTCCATGACATTGAATCTATTCTAGATATTGTAAATTCTTTTGCTGATGAGGATAGCATAACTTTTCAATTCATTGGTGAAGGGTTTAAAAAGAAAAATGTAGTAAATTTTAAAAATGAAAATAATTTAAATAATATTTACATTAATACTTATGTCCCCAAAGAACAATTACCGGATTCATTAGCAATGGCAGATATAGGAATAATTGCTCAATTGGCTGCTCAAGAAAGAGTATGCTACCCTTCAAAATTGCTTGGTATTATGTCTGCAGGCAGGCCTGTTCTTGCAATTTGCTCTCCGGCTAGTGATATGGCGAAAATGATAATTGATAATGACTTAGGTTTTGTAATCGAAAATGGTGATACTCTATCAGCAGTTAATGCTTTAAAAAACTGTTTAAAAACCCCAAATGTTTTACAAAAAAAAGGCAGTAACGCATTTAATTTTCTGAATAATAATTTTACTTTGAAATCAGCTGCTGATATGTATTATTCTTTGATTAAAAAATACCAATAGTTTAAAAAATATAATGGAGTGGTATTACCGATAAATATATTTGTCCAAAAGATCCGAAATAATATTATTAATATTCTCAGACTTTATTACTATCAACTCTGCATGGATATTATATTACCTTGTAAGAGTTGAGTCTGGCTGGATTCCATATACTGCACCATCATCTTTTATAATTCCTATGGTTGCTGTATATTTATTCTGGATAATTATTTTTTCATTCTCAGGATTGTATCAGCATTGGTTTGTAAGGTCAAGGTTCGATGAATTTGCATCGGTTCTAAAAACTGTTTCATTCGGGTGCTTTATTCTGTTCTTTCTCATATTTCTTGATGATGCAATGAGTGATTCAAAAGCAATTTCACGATTTCTAATTCTTATATATTGGGGCTTAATGATATTGAGTGTCAGTTCAGGAAGAATATTAATACGAAGTTTCCAGATGACAATGCTCCAAAAAGGGATTGGGCTGAGAAATTCGATCATTGTTGGCTCAGGCAAAAGAGGAAAAGAGCTTGAAACACTTGTAAGCAAATTTCCGCAGCTTGGATATAAATTCATTGGTTATATTTCAGTAAAAGATAATTTGAATCAGGGACTCAATCTTGGAAATATCTTATCTTTAAAAAAAATAATTGATATTTATAAAATTACTGAAGTTTTAATTGCTCTTGAAGAACACGATAAAGATAAACTGTTTGATGTTATAAGATATTGTCAGGAAACTGAAGTTAATCTTAAAATAATGCCCGATACTTATGAGATAGTTAGTGGACTTGCTAAAACCAACCAGATTTACGGTGTGCCTTTTATAGAAGTTATGCCTGAGATAATGCCTTATGGTTCGAAGCTTTTTAAAAGAGTTCTGGATATAATAATATCGTCAACACTTTTATTATTGTTATCTCCAATTTTAATTATCATTATTTTAATAATAAAACTATCGTCTAAGGGACCTATATTCTATACTCAATTAAGGGTTGGAAGGAATTCAAAAACTTTCAAAATGTACAAATTACGCTCAATGGTAAAAGACGCTGAAGAATATGGTCCTGAATGGGCAGGAGAAAATGATCCAAGAATATCCGGAATTGGAAAAATAATAAGAATGGTTTACCTGGATGAAGTTCCCCAGTTAATAAATGTTCTTAAAAATGAGATGAGCATTGTAGGTCCAAGGCCAGAAAGACCATATTTTGTTGAAGTATTAAGTAAAGAAATTCCGTATTATTACAAAAGATTGAGTGTTAAGCCGGGAATTACGGGCTGGGCACAAATTAAACATAAATATGATTCAAGTCTTGATGATGTAAAAGAAAAACTTAAATTTGATTTCTATTATATTGAAAATATGTCTTTAAAGCTTGATTTTAAAATTATGGTAAACACTTTTTTAGTTATAATTTTTATGAAAGGCCACTAAACGCTAATGAGCATTAAAAATATTAATATGGTAGATACTAATGCACAGTATCTGAAAATAAAAAATGAAATAGATGCAGCTATACATGAGGTTATTGATAGCTCTCAGTTTATCCAGGGACCGGCTGTGAAAACTTTTGAAAGTAATGTTGAAAAATACCTTGGTGTAAAATATGCAATTGGTTGCGCTTCCGGAACAGATGCATTACAGATTGCCATGATGGCTTTGGATATCAAACCAGGGGATGAGATAATAACCTCTCCATTTACATTTGTGGCTACAACAGAAACTATTGCTATTTTGGGCGCTGTACCGGTTTATGTTGATATAGATGAAAAAACATATAACATCGATGCAAATAAAATTGAAGCAAAAATTACCCCAAAAACAAAAGCAATTATGCCTGTTCATTTGTATGGTCAACCATGTAATATGAATGCAATAATGGATATTGCTACAAAACATAATTTATATGTAATTGAAGATGCTGCCCAGGCAATGGGTTCTAAATATAAAGATAAAATGATCAGTACTATAGGTCATATCGGTTGCATTAGCTTCTATCCAAGCAAGAATCTTGGCGCCTTTGGCGATGGAGGAATGCTTACAACTAATGATGAAAAATTAGCCGATAAGATCAGGATGATAATATCACATGGTTCTAAAAGAAAATATTACCACGAAATACTTGGTGTTAACAGCAGGCTTGATTCTATTCAGGCAGCTATACTTGATATTAAATTAAAATATCTTGATAATTATTGCGATGCAAGGTATAAAGCTGCAATGAAATATAACGAAAAGTTTAAAGGAATAGTTGAGACTCCTTATATAATGCCTAATGTTAAACATATATTCCATCAATATTCCATAAGGGTAAAAAGCAGGAATAAAATGATGGAGTTTCTTAAGGAAAATAGAATTCCTTCAATGATATACTATCCTGTTCCTTTGCATTTGCAGGAAGCATACAAATATCATTATAAACATTGTGATTTCCCTGTATCAGAAATTGTTGCTGCAGATATCATATCACTTCCTATGCATACAGAGTTGGACGATGATCAAATTGATTATATAGCTTCCAAAGTAATTGAGTTTAATTCAATGCAATAAATATTAAGATATTGAAAAAAGCATTAATAATAATACCAACCTATAACGAAGCAGAAAACATTGCTAACATTATCAATGAGCTTGTTGCTATCAATTATGATAATGTAACCATAGAAATTCTTGTGGTGGATGATAATTCCATGGACGGAACTGCTGCTTTGGTAAAAAACCTAAATCATAGCAGGGTACATATTATAGAACGACCCGGAAAGCTTGGCTTAGGAACCGCTTATATTCGCGGTTTCCGTTTTGCTATTGAAAATAATTATGATTATGTTTTTGAAATGGATGCTGATTTTTCTCACGATCCGAAAGCAATTCCCGCTTTTTTTGATAAACTGAAAGATTATGATGTCGTTGTTGGCTCACGATATATCGAAGGAATTGCTGTTGTTAACTGGCCTTTACGCCGTTTAATGATAAGTATTGGAGCGAGCTATTATACACGAATGATAACTTTCCTGCCCGTAAAAGATGTAACAGCAGGCTTTATGGCATACAGGGTTGAAGCGTTGAAGCAAATAGATTTTGATGAGGTTAAGTCAAATGGATATTCTTTTCAGATAGAAATGAAATTCCGTATGTGGAAAAAAGGTTTTAAACTTATCGAAATTCCTATTGTATTTATTGATAGAAGAGCAGGTGTATCAAAAATGTCAAGGAAAATTGTGTATGAAGCAATGTTCATGGTGTGGAAGCTCAAACTAAAGTCAATTTTTAATAAATTATAGAATACTGAAATAATTGATAGATATTTCTGTAATAATAGTAAATTATAATGTAAAAGAGCTCTTAGAACAGTGTATCAATTCTATTATTACAGCATCATCAAATCTGAAAGTTGAAATTATCGTAGTTGATAACAATTCATTTGATGGAAGTATTACATATTTAAAGAACAAATTCCCTGACCAATTAAATCTTAAATTAATAGAAAGTCCCTTAAACTTAGGCTTTGCAAAAGCTAATAACCTTGGTGCCAAAGAAGCACAGGGGGAGTACCTTCTTATTCTAAATCCTGATACAATTCTGCAGGAAGATACACTTGCGAAATCTTTAAAATATTACAAGTCTAACAATGGTATCGGTGCTCTTACCTGTAAGTTAATCTTACCCAATGGAAAGCTTGATCTTGCGTGCAGAAGGAGCTTCCCAACTCCTTCAGTAGCGATTTACAGGATATTAGGACTTAGCCGTATATTTCCCGGGAGCAAAACATTCGGGACATATAATCTTACATATCTGGATGAGAACGAAACTTATGAGGTAGATGCTATTGTTGGCGCATTTATGCTCATTAAAAAAGATATTTATGATAATGTAAAAGGATTTGATGAGGATTACTTCATGTATGGTGAAGATCTTGACCTGTGTTTCAGAATAAAAAAAGCCGGTTATAAAATATATTATTATCCCGGAACCTCCATCATTCATTATAAGGGTGAAAGCACCAAAAAAAGCAGTATATCTTATGTGAATAATTTTTACGGGGCAATGCAGATATTTGTAAAGAAAAATCTTAAATCAAGTTTTTGGTTAATGAATTTCCTAATAATGCTTACGATAATTTACCGTGCAGCATTTTCTTATTTTGTACGCTTATTACGCAATAACTATCCAACACTTCTTGATTTGATTTTCATAGTAAGCGGTATGATACTTGCTATATACCAAAGGTTTGATTTTTTCCCCTTTGAAGCCTACACTGTGGTCATATTTGTATATACTGCTATATGGCTTATTACCTTAGCACTCAGTGGCTCATACAATAAAACTGAAAAATTTTCGCTAGTTAAACCGCTTAACGGCATACTCATAGGATTTTTTGTCAATTCATCGTTCACATATTTCTTTAATGAATATGCTTTTTCACGTGCAGTTGTTTTAAGAACAGTAATTAATGCATATTTATTTATAGCCGCATGGAGAGTTTTAGCAAAGATCGTCAAATTCTCTAAAAGCAAAAGTATCTTTAAAACATCCAATACTCTAATTGTCGGTAAAAATGATGAAACCGAAAGCTTCATTTCAAAATTAAAGACAAGAGTTGATAGCGAATACGAATTTATAGGATATATTTCTCCCAATACGGAACATACAAACGGATTTATAGGAAATCTAAATAATCTCCAGGATATTGTTATTTCAAGCAAGATCAAAAATATTGTATTTGCCAAAAATGAGCTTAGCAATCAGCTTATACTTAATCTTATGTGGTCTTTTAAAAATTATAATATAAGCTTTAAGATATTAACAGGAGATAGCGATATAATACTTGGCAAATCTACCCTTGATGAAATAGATGATATTTATCTAATGCAGATTGAATATAATATCAATAAGAAATTCAATATATTTGTAAAACGATTATTTGATATCTTTTTTGGAATTTTCAGTTTGTTTACTGTGTTTCCAGCTGTATTGATTTTATCTAAAATACCTGCTGTCTATAACAAAAATGCCAAATTTATTAAAAAGCTTAAGTTCATTCCGCAGGTTATTACTGGTAAATACAGTTTTGTTGGTAGAGCAACATGGGATACTCCTGTAAAAGGTATGCAGTTCTTAGGGAAAAACGGTTTGACCGGACTTGTGCAGATTAACCAGCACAGAAACTTAAGCCTTGATGAAATAGAATATTTTAATTTCTATTATGCTAAGAACCAGACAATTGCTCTGGATATTGAAATACTTTTAAAGACATTATCATTATTCCTATTTAGAAAGAATGTACCAAACCTATGAGCAGAAACGTACTTGAATTTGAAAAACCTATTATTGAACTTGAAAATAAAATTGAAGAAATGCGCGTCCTTTCTGATAGCCTTGATATCTCCAATGAAATTGGCAAACTTGAAAAAAAGGTAAATGAATTAAGAACTTCAGTGTATAAGAATTTGACCCGCTGGCAGATAGTTCAGATTGCACGCCATCCTGAAAGACCATACAGCCTTGACTATATTTATTTAATGACAGAGAACTTCATAGAAATGCATGGTGATAGAAGCTTTGGTGATGATAAAGCAGTAGTCGGTGGATTTGCAACTCTCGAAGGTAAGCCCGTTATGATAATAGGGCAGCAAAAGGGCAGGGATACAAAATCAAATATTTTCCGTAACTTTGGAATGATGAATCCCGAAGGTTACCGTAAAGCTTTAAGACTGATGAAACTTGCAGAAAAATTTGGACGCCCTGTAATTACTTTAATTGATACTCCCGGCGCTAACCCCGGCATTGAAGCAGAAGAAAGGGGACAGGCAGAAGCAATTGCCAAGAACATAATGGAAATGAGCAGACTTAAAGTGCCCATTATAGTTTGTATAATTGGTGAAGGTGCTTCAGGCGGAGCATTTGGTATTGGTGTGGGCGATAGAATTTTAATGCTTGAATACTGCTGGTATTCAGTAATATCACCTGAATCATGCTCTAGTATTTTATTCCGCAGTTGGGAATATAAAGAGCAGGCTGCAGAAGCGCTTCAGCTTACAGCCAATGACCTTGTTAAACATAAAATTGTTGACCGTATTATACCCGAGCCTGCAGGCGGCGCGCACAGAAATCACAAGAAAGCCGCAGAGTTCCTTAAAGATGCAATTCTTGACGAATTAAAACATCTCGAAAAATCTGACCCCGATAAATTCCTTGACCAGCGCACTAAAAAATACAGCGCTATGGGTTATTGGGAAGGTTAAATAAATTTAATCCATTACACTAAATGCGTACTACTATTGTTGATAAAAATGCAAATTTCCTTGTAAAAGGCGGTAAGCCTTTGCATGGTTCTATCCGCATAAGCGGAGCTAAAAATGCAGCTTCAAAGCTCATCATCGCTTCATTACTTACTGATGAGCCTGTGCATATTACTAACTGTCCCATTAGCATTGGTGAGATCCTGGTAACAAGAAAAATTATCGAATCTCTTGGAGCAAAGTTTAAAAAGTTTGCGAATAATGAAGTAATTGTTCAAACTAAAAAGATACACGATATATCATTTTCTTCATCATTGGGGTTGATTAATAGGATAGGTGTTCTGACAGCCGGACCGTTACTGCTCCGAGGCGGTGAAGCTAAAATTCCCAAACCCGGAGGTGACCAAATTGGTGCAAGACCAATTAACTTTCACCTTGATGCACTTATTAAGCTTGGCGCAACTGTTAAGGAACACAAAAACTTTTATCTGCTCAAAGCTAAAAGACTTGTTGGTACTGATATAACGCTCCCTTTCCCCTCAGTTGGAGCAACAGAAAATATCATAATCACTGCTTCACTTGCCATTGGAAAAACTACAATTTATAATGCAGCAATTGAGCCTGAAATTATGGATTTGATTATGCTCCTCCAAAAAATGGGAGCGATAATTGATGTAAAAACTGATAGAACAATAGTAATTACAGGAGTAGAAAAATTACACGGAGCAGAACATAGTGTTATTCCAGACAGGCTTGAAGCCGCATCGTTTGCGTGTGCTGCAATTGCTTCAAAAGGTGATATTACCATTCACGATGCCCGTCATGCTGATATGATAACATTCCTTAATACCATCAGACTCATTGGCGCTGAATACGAAGTATTGAATGACGGCATAAGGTTCTATCACAAGGGAGAGCTGAAACCCATCAGCATTGAAACTGACGTGCATCCAGGGTTTATGACCGACTGGCAGCCGCCTATGACTATTCTGCTCACTCAGGCTAATGGTATTTCAACACTCCACGAGACAGTTTATGAAAACCGCTTTGGCTACATAAAGGAATTAAATAAAATGGGCGCTGCCATAGAACTTACCAATGACTGCCTCGGACAACCATGCAGGTTTAACGGCACAAATTATTATCACAGCGCAATTATAAAAGGCAAAACTCCGCTTACCTCAGCCGAAATAAATGTCCCCGATATCCGTGCGGGATTTTCATACCTCGTAGCCGCAATTCTTGCAAAGGGTGAAACGCTCGTCCACGGCATTCATTACATCGATAGGGGATATGAGAACATTGACCAGAAGATGCGCAAGCTTGGCGTGAATATTAAAAGGGTGTAAGAAATTTACCAAATATTTTCATTCAACAAAAAACCCCTCTGGACTCTCCAGGGGGTTTCTTGTTTTTATAACTGTACGATTTGTGCTAAATCTGTTACTGTGCTTTTATATCTTTTGCAGCCTTAGTAAGTAAGCTGCTGTTTGCTTCACTTCAGAATTTACTCGCCTATTTTTACTAATTTAGGCTGGTATTTCAGTTTTGTTAAAGCGCTCATATCTTTTTTGGCGGTTTTTTCCTTTTCATACAGACCTACAAGAACTTTATAAGTAATTGTTTTGGTTTCGGTAGCCGGGTCTGTTACAATTATTTCTTCAAGAAATAACTTCGTGAACCCGTCTCTTTCAAGTCTGCCGATTCTTCTATCGGCTAAAGACTTATCTGTATATATCCCCACTTCAATTGAGCGACCTTTAACTACAGCCAGTTGGTTTGATATGTCGTAGAACCTGATCAATGAATCTATATCATTGATCTGCTGATAGAGGTTTGATTCCTGTTGCTTTTCCTCTTCCGTTTTAGGTGTTACTACTTTGATCTTTAAGTTGCCTTTTGATTTAAGGCTCTTGTTCAGCTCAAAGTCATTCGAAGTACCATCTTCACCTTCGAATTCAACGAACACCTTGGATTCAGCATCAACATTACCGTTTAAAAGTTCAGTAGTCTTGAACTCATTTGTATCAATTTCGGTAATGTCAATCTGTTCATTTGGATCAATACCCTGGCGAAGCATTTCTGCGTCCTCATCAGATATTTGCTCGATCTTAACCTGTGTAGTTCCGCCCATACCAATTGCTGTTTTAGAAGCATTGGAAAGATCTATTATCCTTCCTCTTATGAATGGACCTCTATCATTAATTCTTACTACAGTGTAGAGATTATTCTCAAGATTTGTGACCTTTAGCAAGGTACCAAAGGGTAAGGTTTTGTGAGCAGCGGTGAATTCGTAGGTATCAAAACGTTCGCCATTGGCGGTTTTTCTACCTTGGAATCCAGGGCCGTACCACGAAGCCTCACCTATTTCCACAAAGCTAGAGCCGGTAGGATCTCCTTTTGAGTAAGCACTCTCAGATATTGCACCAGTTAGCACGAGTTGTACAGTTAAAAAAGAGAGTAACCACAAGATTCTTGTTTTGAACAATGAATCTCCTTTCATTTATTTGTTAATAAATTGATACGAAGTATCAATACTTCGTATTGACTGTCCTAAAACATCACAACATATATATCATTTATCAACCGGACAGTCTTGCTCAATCTGTATTGTCTAAAGCAATACGTCTTGAAGCGTTTCTCTTTTTAACTATGGTTGCGCCTTGGCGCCACCACACTCTATTTTAAAAGAACAATTGTTACTTAAAACTTTTGAACCTTAAACTTTTGAACCCGCAACCTGTAACTTATACTTTAACTTGCGTTAATATTCTGTAAATTTAATATTTTTTCATTTCCATCAATATAAGTAAGCCAGTTGTATTTATCGTTTCCTTCTCTTACAACATCAAAGAATGCTTCCTGAAGCTGCTTTGTGATCTTGCCGGGCATTCCCTGACCGACAATCATCTTATCAACCGATCTTATCGGGGTAATTTCAGCTGCAGTTCCGCTGAAGAAAAGCTCATCAGCCATATACAGCATTTCTCTCATCAAACTACCTTCTTTTACTTCGTAGCCAAGATCTTTGGCAAGTATCATTACTGATTTTCTTGTGATACCGCTTAATATTCCGTTATGTATTCCCGGAGTATATAAAATATTATCCTGTACAACAAACAAATTCTCACCTGAGCCTTCTCCTACATAACCGTTAACATCAAGGGCTATGCCTTCTGTATATCCGTTAACAATGGCTTCCATCTTAATAAGCTGGCTGTTCATATAGGCTCCGCCTATTTTTGCCATTGTTGGTGTGGTATCAGGTGTGCTTCTCCTCCAGGATGATACACATACATCTATGCCGCTTTCATGAGCGCCCTGACCTAAGTATGAGCCCCATTCGTATGCTGCAATAGTAAGTTCTACAGGGTTCTTCAGGGGATTTACATTCAGGTCATCATATCCTCTGTAAGCAATTGGCCTGATGTAACAATTTTCAAGCTCATTGGTTTTAATGGTCTCAATTATTGCGTCAAATATCTCGTCATACGTATAAGGAATTTCAGCCCGGAAAATCCTTGCTGAATGTATTAATCTCTTAACATGGTCTGACAGCCTGAAAACAGCAGGACCATTTTTTGATTTGTAGCATCTTATACCTTCAAAGAACGATGAACCGTAATGAATTACATGCGATAAAACATGAACCTTAGCATCATCCCAATTGATAAGCTTCCCGTTCATCCAAATTTTCTCTACTCTTTTTACTGCCATAGTAGTAAAGTGTTAATTTATTAAATAAGACTTTTTTTATAAATCCTGTATGTCTTATATATGTGCGCTCCTAATTTCTCGGCTGTCATTCTCATCGGCATATTATCTTCAAGAACCCAGGAAATCTCAGCTCCCGTATATCCATTCTTGTTACCATTTTTAATGATCTCAAGGTAGAATATTGAATCGATCGCTTTTTTCTGGTATTCAGGCTTAACACCCATTATAATTACTCTTAAAAAATCAATTTTCTTTTTACCTGTTAATATCTTCAGGAAACCGAAGGGAAGAAGTCTTCCGTTCATTTTCTTTAATACCTGGTTAAAATCAGGAAGTGCAAGATTGAATCCTGCGGGCTTGCCTGCAACTTCAGCAAACATAATTAGCTCAGGGTCAACCACCATTTTAAGAGATTCAGCCAGGTAATCAAACTCGGCAGTTGTAATTGGTACAAATCCCCAGTTGCTTTCCCAGGCGCTGTTGTATATCTCTTCAATTTTCCTTACCTCGTTTGTAAGGTCTTTCATGTTGATATTATGAGTGGTCACATCGGAACGTTTCTTGATAAGGTTGCTCATTCTTTCAAGTTTCGCCATTACCTTCTCATTGTTTATAACTTCAGAAGGAATGTAATAAGCGTACAGGTCTTTTGCCTTCTCAAACCCGAAATCTTCTATCTTTTTCTGATAATGTTTTGGGTTGTAAGTCATTAAAAATACGGGAGATGAGTTAAATCCATCTACAAGTAATCCGCACTCATCATTAGTTGAGGGGTTAACAGGTCCCATAATTTCATTTAAGCCTTTTTGCTTAACCCATTCACAGGCAGTATCAAGTAAAAGGTCTGATACATCTTCGTCATCAATGGATTCGAAGAATCCGAAAAAGCCGGCTTTATCTTTATGAAAATCAGTATGATTGTCATTTTTTATAGCGGCAATTCTGCCTGCTAATTTGCCATCTTTTTCGGCAAGGAAAAGTTGTACTTCGGCATGTTTAAAGAACGGATTCTTGGTTGGATCTAAATTTTTTCTTACGTCAAATATTAAAGGTGGAACCCAATAAGGGTCGCTCTTGTAAATCTCCCAAGGGAATTTAATAAACTGCATCTTGTCCTTTTCATTTTCAACTTTGCGTATTTTAATCACTTCGTCATATCCCTTTTAGAGATCTTAATTGATCCGTAACCAATTTTGATATTACAAATATACCGTTTTTTGTTAAAAGATACAATCAAATAGCCAGGTAGGTAGCTCAGTGCGGGTGCTAAAGTAAGTGCGTATTTTTTTTTATAGTTCTGATAATATCTCATAAAAACAGACTTATAACTATCTATAACATATAATGGTTATATAATTAATATAAAGTATAGCTTTATATATAAGATTAAGTGCATATTTTAGAAACTTTTAAATTATGGTGAAAATGAACTGAAATTCATATATTTTTTGATTAATTTACGAAAATTCTGATTTCCTATTGAAACTACGATTATTCTATATATTAGTAATGTTATTTGTGATAGCCCACTTTCACAAAGATGTATATTCACAGGATACATGGTGGAAGGAAAAGAAGTATAAGTCAGAAGATAAGCAGCAAAAATTCAGTAACTGCAAGTTCACTTTTTTGAACATAGCTGACGGCTTTATGTATGGTAATGTTACTTATATCAGTCCATATTTTCAAAATGAAATATACCTTAGTTTTCAGAGCAGTGAAAAAGGCTATTATAACAGAGAGCAATCAGTTTACATCATAGAAAATTTTCTCAATACTTATCCTGTATCCTCCTTCAAATGGAAAAACTCCAGCAGGTCAGAAAAATTTGCTTTTGCGCTTGGAAAATATAAGTACAAAAAAGGGGGGTTCATTAGCACATTTACAATATCCGTATCATTGATATACATCAATGATCTTTGGCTAATAGACCAGGTAATTGTTAATTAGCTCTAATGGGCACTAAGATGTTTCAATTCGAAAATAAAGATATTTTCCGTTTCAAGGTCCTCGGTATCCTTTCTCTACTGCTATTATTCATAATTCTTTCTGTATTTGGGGTAAGGTATTACTTTTCAAGATCAATTATTAATAATTGGGAAAGTATATCCACAGAAAAGAAGAAGGAAATACATACTGAATGCCTCAATTTGTTCTACAATTACCAGAACCAGGTTTCTCAATTCTCCTACCAGATACTCAAAAATAAAAAGCTTATCTCCGGGTTTGCTTCTTTAAATACCAGGAAAACTTATGACGCATTGTATGAAACTGAAAACCTGGGCGATTATAATTTAGAGATATATAATTCAAGGCTGGAGATATTTATTTTTACCGGCAGACAGATATTTCCTGATATCACAGAACTTAAAAAGGCTCTTACCGGAGAAAGATATTCCATTGTCAAAGAAACCGGTATCTATACCTATATAGTTATTTATGACCCTTTAAAAAATGAATCAGGTGTTATTGATGGGGTATTGGTAAGTTCAAAAATTATTGATGTAAATACCGATGTCCAGTCCACATTTTTCAACAGGGAAGGATTAAAGAAGGAAATTTACAATAAATTTCATCTTGATGTTCAGTTTGAATTTAATTCCTTTGCAAATACCTCCTCAATAATAGATACAGCTTCGGGAAGTTTAACACTGCTGAACTTAAATGGGATAAATGATAAAATAATAGGCAGGATGTTCATACCAAATCTTGACCAATCATCATATTTACTAAGTGTAATGGGTAAATTTGATAATGTTAAAGGTTTTATTGTATTTATTCTGAATATAATACTTATCTACTGGGTAATACTGGCTCTCCAAAAAGCGAATTCTTATTTTATTAAGATTACTCTGGTTACAATTGTACTTATACTATCAAGATACCTATGGCTGTATATAAATTTCCCGGGTGAATTATTCATTTTATTCAGTTCTGAAATATTCTCACCTGTACATTATGCATCAGGTATAGGCTTTGGGATGGCAAAATCACTTGGTGAGCTATCCGTTAGCGCAGTTATATTTACATTTATTTCAACTTATATATTAATGAATGTAATTAAGTATTATCATAATGATTCTTTACATAAAAAAAATAATAAAACATACCCGGGTTATATAGCTGTTTTGGTATTAATACTGACATTAATTATTTCGTTTATTGTTATAAATTTTTACGGCATCATTATTCAAAGCCTGATCTTTGATTCTTCTGTCAAATTCATCGATAAATCAGATCTTTTTTCTCTAAACCAACCGGAAATGATAGTAATCAGCCTGATTGTCCTTTTCTTATCTGTATCGATGATATTAATTCTGCTTTCCTGTGCCCTTATTACTTCAAAATTTCTTTTTCCATACATTAGCTCCAATAAATTCCTCAGGAAAAATACTGTAATAATATTTTTTGCATCTGCATTAATTATTCACTTAATTATATCGTTTATTCCTGAACAGATAATTGATATTTCTTTAAAGCTTAATTTAAGATTTATAATTATTTCACTTGTAGCAATTCTCAGCATATATATACAAAGACAGCTTGCAGTTACACGGGAATATAAATTCATAAATATTATCAATCTTTCATTAATTCTGCTTGTTTGTGCTGTATTTATTCCCGCTGTACTGCTGAACAAAATTACATCTCTTGAAAATAAGTATCTTGAAAAAGCTGCAAAGGATATTTCACTGCAATCCACCGATAAAATTGCATTCCTTATTTCTGCAACAGTTGATGATATTTCAGATGACGAGGCTATTGAATCCGACATTAAAGATAAAAATAAATCTGGTAAGCTTGCATTTAACATATGGTCAAAAAGCAAGTTTTTTGATGAGGACCTAAATTCAGCGGTTTTTGTTCTGGATACTGCAAAAAAGGTAATTAGTGATTTTAATATTAATCCCGGTGAATTAATATCAGATAGTATATTGAATTTCACCCTTGGCAATGTTAACAAAAAAATTAATTCCACTCAAACAATAAGCGAAACAGAAACTGATGAAGAACCTGAAATCCTTGATATGAGTGCGGTTATGAATTCTTTGCTTATAGATGAAGGTGAAATTCTTCAAAACCCGGATATGAAATTTTACTCGGCACTCATCCCTCTTCAAAAATCTGATCTTAAGAACAGCCGCTTCAATAAAATAATAGGCTACGTAATAATTGCAGCCGGGTATGATGCGAAAAATTTCCTTACTCAAACAAACCTTGGCATATTCAGAAGCTTTGCTAGAGATAATATCCTTAATAAGCTTACAGGTAATCCGGTCATATCTGAATTTTCAGAATCAGAGCTTGTTGGCTCATCAAATAAGGATATTTCAAAATCACTTTTAAAATCTCTTGATGCTTTCCGTGAAAGTGTAAAAGATAAAGTGGATAAATCAGCACTGCGGTATGATGAATTTGAAAATGAAATATATAAATCATATTATGTCCTTTCTGAAAACAAAATAGCCGTCAACATCAATAGTCCGAAAATTTATGTTGTAAGCATAAAGGTTAACAATTTCAGCCTTAGCACATTTTTCTTTTTCAGGTATTTGTTATTCCTGGTTCTTATCTATTTAGTATTCCTGGTAATTTATATCATATATAAAGCATTTTCTTATTTGCTGGATACTGAGTCATTGAGTTTTATAAAATTCGGGTTCAGGGAAAAACTATTTGCCTCATTTATGCTTGCCTCAGTAATTCCAATTGTCATACTTGCTATATATACACGGTCTTTTGTAAACGATAAGAATGAAGATTTTTATAAAAACCAGATGATAAGTGATCTTAGAATTGTTGACCAGTATGTGAGAAGCCGCACTTCAACGGATGCAACTAAACCGGATAAGAATTTAAACAAAGAAAATACTGCAGGATTTTCTAAATTATTTGAAAAGGGATTTTCTGAAACTGATAAGAATTTTAATTTCTACATTAAAAACAAGCTTTCTGCAACAACTAGTGAACAGTTGTTTAAATCAGACCTGCTTGATACAAGAATAAGCGGTAATGCTTATTACAATCTGGCTTTGTTAAAAAAGGACTACTTCTCAGAAAACCAACAAATTGGTGATTTTACGTTTATAGTAGGTTATAAACCTATTTATGATAATTTTAATAATTTAACAGGCATAATATCTACTCAAACAGTATTCAAGCAAAGTGAAATTAATCAGGAATTAACGGAAAGTCTTGTATATATTCTCGGACCCTATTTTGCTGCTGTAATTCTTCTTATCTTTATAGTAAATTTTCTTTCATACAGAATATCCAACCCAATATTAAAACTTCAAAAGGCTACCGAGCAGCTCTCACTTGGTAATATAGATATACAGGTTAAATCAAACAGTAAAGATGAAATAGGGGAACTTGTTAGATCGTTTAACAGGATGATAAAAGAGCTGAAACGCTCTCGTGCAGATCTCAAAAAAGCTGAGCGGGAAGGTGCCTGGCGTGATATAGCAAGGCAGGTTGCCCATGAAATTAAAAATCCTTTAACCCCAATGAAGTTGGCAATGCAGCATTTATATTATGCTTATACACATGGTTCAAATGATTTTAAATCGATCATTCAAACTACGAATAAGATGATTATTGAACAGGTCGAAACATTAAATAGAATTGCAACTGAGTTTTCTAACTTTGCAAAGCTTCCCAGCCGTAACTATGAATTGTTAAATATGAACAGTATCCTTGAAGATGTTGTGAAGCTAATGGACGCCAATGGTAATGTTAAACTTAAGCTTGACCCCAATGTAAATAAAGAACTTGTTATGGGTGATAAAGATGAAGTTAAACGAGCATTGATAAACATTCTGAAGAACTCAATGCAGGCTATTGATGAAATTGAAGATACTAAGTACAAAGGGAAGATAAATATTGAAAGTTTAAGGAATAACGGGTATTATTCAGTTAAGATCAGTGATAACGGTGTTGGGATGGATGAAGAGACTCAGCAGAAGTTGTTTGAACCTTACTTTTCCACTAAATCAAGCGGTATGGGGCTTGGACTTGTTATCACTAAAAAAATACTTGACGATATGAAAGCTCGCATTATTGTAAACAGCAGTAAAGATAAAGGAACGGAAGTTGAAGTCAGATTTAAGATTGAAGAGAGAAGTTAGCTTTGTTTGCTTAATATAACACTTGATTTAATTTACTCAAGTTGCCCGCCCTATGTTTATGTATTAACCCCGACATTTATGTCGGGGGTATAAAAATGCCGCAAGCTTAAGTCTTTAGCCATGAAATCTCATAGTTAAAACCAATAAACTTTCTTATTAATACGAAATATTAATCCTGTGGATTAATAACAATCGATTTAAAACTTGTAGTTAAAACAAAACAAAGTTTGAGCGCTATACTGGCAACTTGAGTTTATTAATAATCTTATTTGTTAGGGGCTTTGGATATTTAAATTTATTGAAGCTTTGTTCAATAAGGAAATTGGAATATTCTACTTCCAGACCGGTGAAACAGTGATCAAAGTTTTTAAGCTTAAAGAAAAGAAAAAACTTTAAAGCAAAAAGTTGAGTTTGCTAAAAACGTTGGATTCCTGTTCTGGTTACTGTTTCCTGCTGCAATTTATTTATTCTTAAAATTTTATAAGGAGATATTCAGTTAAAACTTAGATAAATTAAAGTTATCTTGTAAAATACCAGTAATTATCATCCTCGTAGAAAAACTCCATTCCGTAATGCTTCCTTATCAGCACTTTAAATACTATAAATTTGCCGGGAGCTTTGGTTATTTTTGGATGTCTGCCAAAATCACTGCAAGTGCTTAACTCAAATAAGGTAGTTCTCATTATTTTACTTGGTTTGTAGTCACCTACATAAATTGTATTACTTTCCGGCATTTATAATCATTTAGTTATATAAATATATATATTCAATTAAACAATGACAAGGAAAAATTGAGTAATATAACCTTTGTACGTGATATGAACTTACAATATTAGTTAGTTCAAAATTGAGATAATAAATATAAAACAGTTAATAATGGTATTTATAAGATTTAATTGAACTATTTAGTAATGATCGATATATATTCTTAAATTGAAATTTCCATAATAAATGCGTATTTTTATGAATTATGCAAAAATTTTCAGGTTTTGTTCCTATTATCGGTGCGCCAAATGCAGGGAAGTCAACCCTTCTAAATTCAATTTTAGGGCAAACCATTTCAATTGTTACTGCCAAACCGCAGACTACAAGGAACAGGATAACTGGTATATATACCAGAGATAATGTTCAGATCGTTTTTGTAGATACTCCCGGCATCCTTGACCCCAAATATAAGCTTCAGCAGTTTATGAGCAGGGAAATTGAATCAAGTGTAATAGAATCTGATGTTATTATTCTGGTTATCGATATAAATAAATACGAGAGGTCTTTATTTGGCAATTTGATAAGCAAATATAAAAAAGAATTTTCGGGACACAAACTTTTCTGTGTGCTCAACAAAATTGACCTTGTAAGAAAAGAAGAAGTATTACATGTTATTAAAGATATTTCTGAAAATTTTCAGATAGATGAAATTATACCTGTATCAGCTTCTAAGAGATTCAATGTTGATGAACTAATCAAAACAATAGTAAAATATCTTCCTGAAAATGAATTTTACTTTGAAACCGATGTCTTGACATCTAAGCCGGAAAAATTCTTTGTTGCGGAAATTATCAGGAAGAATATCCTGAAACAATATAAAGATGAAGTACCTTTTTCTGTCTATATTGATATTGAAGAGTTTAAAGAAAGGGAAAGCGGCAAAGATTTTATCAGGGCAACTGTGATAGTTGAAAGAGAAACACAAAAAGCTATCATAATTGGCGAAGGCGGTTTAAAAATAAAAAGACTTGGAGAGTATTCCAGAAAAGGGATTGAAGAATTCCTTGACAGACCTGTTTTCCTTGAACTATTTGTTAAAGTCCGCAAAGACTGGAAAAATGATGAAGATTTTTTAAAAAAGAATTTTAATAAACTTGGTACTTCTGCACAATAACTTTTAATTACTATAGTTGGAAACAGCATTCAGTAAATACCGTGAATTGATTGATAAGCGTCTTTTTAATTTCCTTGAGGTAGAGACCCAACGCTCAAGATACTGCAAGGATAATCAGAAATATCCATATACACTTTTTGACCCTTTAAACTATATTATGTCTGGCGGCGGTAAACGGGTACGCCCGATTTTAGTCCTGCTTTCCTGCGAAGCTTTTGGAGGAGACATCAGTAATGCAATTGATGCTGCAATTGCTGTTGAAATACTTCATAACTTTACCCTTGTACATGATGATATTATGGATAACGCAAATACCCGCAGAGGCAAACAGACCATTCATAAAAAGTGGGATGTAAATTCTGCTATACTTGTTGGAGATGAGCTTATAGGACTTTCATACCGCTCATTGCTCCGCTCTAAAACGGGTAATATCACTGGTGTATTGCAGGCGTTTACTGATGGTGTTATTGAAGTTTGTGAAGGCCAGGCGCTTGATAAAGAATTTGAAATAAGCGCTGATGTATCTATTGATGATTACAAAATAATGATAAGGAAAAAAACTGCTGAACTGCTAAGGACTTCTTCCGTTATGGGAGCCATTATTGGCGATGCAGATCAGAGCGGTATCAGTTCTATCAGTTCTTATTCTGAAAATATCGGACTGGCTTTTCAGATACAGGATGACATGCTTGATGTGATTGCTGATGAAGGTGAGTTTGGCAAAAAGATAGGCGGAGATATTATTGAAAGAAAGAAAACTTTCCTGTATTTAAAAGCGCTTGAAATACTTGAGGGCAAAAGGCGTAATGATTTTATATACATGTACAATACAAATGATGAAAGCGGATCAAAGATCAAAGATATTATAACGCTTTATAATGATATATGTGTTATTGGTTCAGCAAAAGAAGAAATTGCAGACTATACTTCAAAGGCAAACCGGAATCTTAAATGTATTGAAAATGTTAAGGCAAGAAATCTGCTTGAAAAGTTTTCCGATATGCTGCTTAACAGGAGTTACTAATCAGCTATGATAGAACGAACTGTTACCATTGTTAATAAAGCAGGAATGCATACAAGACCTGCATCTAACATTGTTAAAATAGCATCAAAATACAGATCAGAATTTTTCATTATAAAGAACGGGTACAGTATCAACGGAAAAAGCATAATTGGCGTTATGACACTTGCGGCAGAACAGGGCTCAGATCTTACGCTCAGATTTGAAGGCGAAGATGAGGAAAAAGCTTCAGTTGAAGTAATTAAATTTTTTGAAGATGGATTTGGAGAAATGTAATTTTGTATGAATAACAGGGGAGAGCAAATATTTAAAGGTCTTGCAGCGTCTAAAGGAATATCGATAGGAATTCCCTTTGTTTACCGTGCGGAGGTCCCCAGTTATAAAGTGGATATTTCGCCTGCTGTTATTATTTCAGCGGAAGCAGAAATTGCAGATTTTGAAAATGCTATTTCGCAGTCAGTAAAAGAACTCAATAAAATATTCAGCCTTGCTAAAGAAAAACTTGATGAA
>JAYTUN010000104.1:0-24662 GCA_043744495.1 Ignavibacteria bacterium | reverse complement strand
CACCACATATCACCCTTCGATACGTAACAATAAGTATTATCGGTAACTTTTTTGCCACGGCTATCATACGAATTAATTTCAATTGAATAATAACCTTCACTGCCGGCATCAAACGATACATTGCCTATTCCTTTATCATTTGTATTACCTTTTACGGTAGTAACATAATCCTTTTTCTGTTTGTAGTCAGGGTAACCATCCCATGTAAGCCTGTTTACAACAGCTTCAAAGCTTACCTGGCGCGGCTTTTCGGAAAAATCCATTGCCTTAACTTCTATTGTAACCTTATCATCAGGCTTATAAAGATATTTATCAGCCTGTGAGGTCATGAAGAAATCTGACCTGGTAACATAAACAGTTTTAGTAGATGAAATTTCTCTTCTTGATTTATCGGTAACCTTAGCCTGTATTATATATATAAAATCACTTTCATAATTATAGTCTCTATCCCAATACCACCACTGGTTATTCTTAGATTTAAAATCCTCTTTTATACTGTAATCAAAATCGAATCTGCCTTCTTTATCAAGCTTACCTGTTCCGCTGTATATAAATTCAGAATTGTTATACTTCTGGTTATCATCCTGCGTTGCGTAATAATCTTCATACCACCATTTATATTCGCTGAAATACCACCATGGCTTGTAGAATGTCTTTTTATATACATTGTACTCAACTTCAGCATCCTGAACAGCCGAGCCGAAATAATAATCTGCGTTAACAACACCTTTGATATTTTCACCATCAAGATACTGGTCTTTATCCAATGTAATGCCGACTTTATATTCAGGTTTTTTATATTCTTCAACAGAAAATGTACCGGTGTACTGCTGACCTTTATCCAGCTCGGCATAAATATAATAAACACCCAATGCGGCATTATCTTCAATTTCATAGCTGCCGGAAAAGCTTCCGTTGGAATTTGTTCTTAATACCTGTTTAGAAACTTCGGCGCCTTTTGAATCTTTAACCCTTACGGTAATATCTTTTTCGGGATAGTTTTCAAATCCGGTTGGATTAGATTTCCTTATAACGCCTTTAAACTCAACTTTTGCTTTAGGTCTGTAAACCGGCTGGTTAGGATAAATATAAACGCTGTACATATTAGCGCCGTATCCAAAATATAAGTATGGATCAGATACCGCGATATCATCGCCTTTTCTGCCGATAATTAATGGATATGCTACATCGTTTGCAGCTGCGTACTCTCTATCTTCATTGTTTACTTCTTTATAGAATAAACCGCGCATGGTTTTACCAACGCCAATTTTCTTTTGTCCCATAAAAAATGCGAGGTCAACATCGCTTAATGGCTCGCCTGTTTTTCTATCAACAGTATAGGCAAGCAAAGCATTGTTAGATGCTTCAGTTATTGTGCCAATATCCGTTACGAAAAATCCCGTATATGCAACTTTATTTTTATATGAGACTCTTACAACGTACGCGCCTTTTTGTTTTGGCTTATAGCTGATTGTTTCATAGCTATAGTAATAATCATTATCGCCTTCAACCTTCATTTTTTTATTGAAGCTGTCAACTTCATCGCAAAGTCCAAGCAGGTTTAAGCTATCCCTGCTGAGAATATCTATCTGGGAATTAGATGTCTGCCTTGAAAAGAATCCTTCAACATCGTTTATTTTATAAACTTTGAAATTGAATTCAGCGCCTTTTTTCATATAGTATGCATAGATGTTTACTGCGACTTCATCGCCTGATGCATACATATTATTGCTATAGACAGTAAATGACATATTGAAATCATCATTATCATTTTGCGTAAATAATATTGATGGGAACAATATCCCGGCTGCAATTGCAGTCATTATCAGATTTTTCACTTTTTTAAACATGGTAATTCTCCTTTAGTCTCTTAATTGTAAAGTAAATCTATTGTTTTAATGAACTTTCCCTTTTCTAATTATATGTAAAATAATGTAAATTGTTCCCGAATTATAGAGAATAATTGAAAATGTATTGAATTATTGGAGAATGTTGGAAGGGTGGGGTATATGTAATCAGCCTGTAAAACGCATTGACAACATTATTTATTATGTTGTTGGTGACAACACCAACAACGGGGGGAGTCAACTTTTTTCCATGTTATAACTTGTTTTTCGTCAGGAGACATTCCAATGTCATGAAAGAATGCACTTAAGACCAATAACATTAGTTCCGGTGATGATAAGTTTTTGATAGTTTGTTCCGGAATTAACTTTTCCATCAAGTTCAACACTCTGAAAAGGTGATCGCCATCATGGAGAGTATATTCCCCCATGTGTTTAATAATTGTTTTTGTTCGTTGAAATGCGTAGGAAACAGCTTGCTCAACTAACGCAATCACTTCTTTGTCCTTAGCCTGACACTTCGAGTTTAATGTGTCATAGATTTCACTTTTTTGAAGCCGTAATAAAAAATCGTCTTTATAATCGTCTGCCATAAATTTATTTTAAGATCTATTATTTGGTATTAGCACTGTCGTATAAAATAGCCGATTACGTTTTACATCTATACGAAGGTGGCGGATTGGAACACAAATTTGCACTAAGCACAAATGTTTATTATAATTCCGAATGTTGAATTTAGCACTGAACCTGCTTTTTTTGCCAAACGCCTGTTTTGGGCATGTTCTTCTGTCATGCAGTTTCGGTTAATCCTTTCCAATGTAATTCGTCTTTTACTTCAATATACTTCATCACTTCGCTAATTGCTTCATCAATCAAAAATATTTTTCCGTCATGGTGTGCAACTTTCTCAAACTGGTTTTGATGCGAAAACCAATGAAATAGTTTCGTGCTATGAAATACTCCATCGTCAGGAGTAAAAATCATTTTCATTCTGTCATCCACTTCACAAAATCCTTTTGGATACTTGAACAAAGTATAGAGTTCTAAAAATCTTCTTAGTGCATTTGGCAAAAGAATTTTAAACTGGAATGTTTCTTTGTTTGGTAATTCGTTATACTCCTTTAGTATTGCGAAGATGTGAGCATACTCTGATTTATGGCTTCTTAATGTTTTCGGCAAATTGGCGATTGTAGAAGTGTCTACCGTTGTTCTGTTGATGAGATAATACGGACATTTTTCATGTTTCGTGTCTGCTTTGTTTTCATTCTTGAATAAACTGCTGTCAAGTAAAACCGAAAAGAATTCAAAGTTGTGCGTTGAAATAAATAGTTGCAAGTATTCATCTTTGTCTTTGAAGAAATGTTGAATCAGGGAACGCACTTGAAAAATGTGGTTGCTGTCTAAACTTGAAATTGGGTCGTCAAAGAAAATGATAGTTTCTTTCAACTTCTTTTCTTTCTTCAATGATTTCAATTCCGTAAGGAAGTAAGCGAAAGCAATTGCTGTTTTTTCTCCTTCGCTTAAATTAGTTGCTGGGTGTGTTCCTCTTTTTAAAACAAACTTGTCTTTTTCAATTCCAATTTGAATATCTTCTCTGCTCAAAAATATTTTTAAATAGATATTTAATTCTTCTTGTCCTTTGACCGTATTTTTCAGCAACGCTTCAAGGCGACTTATTTCATCATTGTTCTCTTTGAGTTTTGCAATACAACGGTTAACCAAATCAGAAGCGGTTGCACTTTCTTTTTCTTTAGTAAGATAATTTTCTGTTGTCAAATATTCCGCAACATAGTGGCGAATAATCAAGTTAATTGCTTCTTGCTTTTTATCGTCATATTTTTCAACAAACAGATTATGCTCTTTGATTACTTCAATAATTTTTTGCAGTTCGTTGTAAACTGTTACAGTTTTGAAAACTGTTACCGCTATTGAGTTGAAGTATTTGCTTTCTTTCCTTTTTAAATCTGTTTCTAAAATCCCAAGTTCACTAATATATTTTCTCTTCTGTAAACCATAATCTAAAATTGCTCGCTTGTATTTTTCTCTTAGATGCTTTGCAATTTCACTTTCATGTATAAAGCCATAGCTCAAATTCTTTTTATCAGTTTCAATTTCTTCTCTTATTTTTTTTATTGCATCTTGAATTTCTTGCAGTTTATCAGAGTAGTATTGATTCAAAGATTTGATTCGTTCTAATTTCAATTCACTATCACAAAACTTACACTTCGTTGCATCCTTGTGAATGTGAAGCCCTGTCTGAACCCAATTGAAAAGATTTTCGTCTGCATCTAATTCAGGAAATGGAATTGAATTCGGTGCTGAATCTTCTAAAACTTCTTTTACTCTTTTTCCTAAAACTGTCAGTGATTCGGATAAAATAAAATCTTCGTTTTGCTGAATGAAATCGTTTGTTGCAAGTGCTTGTTCCTTTACTTCTTTTACTTTGTCAATAGACACAATATGTTTGGCTAAAGTAGCTTTTACTTCTTCAACCAAATTGATGAAATGACTTTTATTGAAATCACTTGCTTTTATTTGGTCATTCAAATATTCCCGAATCTCTGTTGCTTGCTTTGAAAATTTTCCGCTTTCTTTTTCATAGTCAGTAAAAACAGAAACAATTATTTCGTTCTTTTTTTTAATCGATTCTATTTTCGGGTTCCATCTTTTGGATAGTGAATCAATTTGGGGTTGAATGTTCCCTGCTTCATCTCCCAAATAAAAAAGTATTGGCTCAAACCCTTCACTACTTTCTTTTTCCCACGAAAAAATATTTTTCACATAGTATGAATTGAAAACCTTTACCAAATAAGGAAAGTTTGCCAACTGCTCTTGTGTGAATGTTTCAGTGTTCGGTTCAATTTCAAAAGTGTATTCAGAAGTAGGAAAGTGTATTTTACTTTGCTTGTCAAGATTGTTGAACAACTTTGAGAAAGTTGTTTTGCCTGAATAGTTCCAACCGTAAATTAGGTTTCGTTTCTTAAAGGAATTGATTGAAACATCCCAAGTAAAGTTCTTGAAGATGCCGAAATCTCTTATTCTATTTACTTTGGTTATCATTTAATATGTCTGTTGAAATTGTCTTTCAGCATTTCCGGCAACGTCCAAATTTACGCATTACGTAAATTTAATACAATGAAATATTAGTTAATATTGACCTCACCCCTTTACCTTTACAAGGCAAACAAGGTTGTAAACCAAGCCCACCTGACTGCTTATGCAGTTCTCCTAGGAGGAGAGGGGGGAAAAACCCAAGATTTTCCCAATAATTGTGAGAAAAATTAGTTTACTGCAAGTTAAAAGCAATAGAGTTAAATTACCATAATATGCTATCAGTATCAGACATTACGGTACAATACGGCGCAAAAAAGCTGTTTGAAAATGTATCCTTCATTGTAAATCCGAAGGACTGAATAGGTTTAGCAGGCTCTAACGGAGCGGGAAAATCTACCCTGCTAAAGATTAGTAACGAGCAGATTGAGCCTGATAACGTTTTGGGGCTTGTCGATGTAGCGGACTTATCCCGAAGGGACTCCTTCGGAGAGTGCATCCCAATAAATCGGGATCAAGCCGCTACAAAGGTAATTAATCCGCAGGATTAATACTTCGTATTAACAGCAAAACAATTTGATTAACCACCAAAGCCCCCTTTTTTAAAATTGATGCAAATCTTTTTGTTGTGCGTTCGTGCTGCAGTTGATACGAAGCTTTCTGGATTTGATTTCACTTCTTATTTCTTGGGTCATCCTCAGGATTAACATATATGATTCCCCATGGACCCATGCCATGAAGTTGCACAATGCACTCCTTCTTCGTAAAAGCATAGTGGCGAGTTCCTTTATTCATAACAGCAAATCCTCCTGTGGGGATTTCCTTCGCTGCATTTTCATCATATTTTTCTCCGACTCCCATATAAAAAGAGCCTTCGATAACAGTGATATGCTCATCAGCAGGATGCGAATGCGGCATTACCATATAATTAGCAGGCAGTTTTAATCGTATAGTAAATAATCCTGCTTCTTTCGGATCACCTTCTATAACTGCTGATTTTGCTCCAAGTGGTAAAGATGGAGGAGCATCTACCCATATAATATCCCCGGGCATAACCATAATATGGTCGGCATGCATATCTGTCATTTGTGCCCAAACTTGTGTGAGGGTGCTAAAGAAACATAGCAGTATCAAGACAGCAATTTTTTGTTTTTCTTTCATTTTTTTTGTTTTTAATTTTTGCCTACTCTATTCGGTTTTCGGCATCCCCGTTTATTTCAATTTGCAATATTAGTATTTTTTTCCCGTCCGTTATAGTTCACACAGTCGCCACCGAAAGCATGACGCACAACTATATAATTAGACGCAATATAAGAAATAATATTGAAATTGCAATGAAATTCGATTAAGTTATTCGTAATTAAATCTAAAAAAGGGGTATATACGCATATACAGGATAACGCATCAGGGATAACCGAAGTTTTTTAAAAGGGGGATTAGAAGCGACACTGTTCGTTAAAAAAAATGCAACAAATAGATAAAGATTTCTTCCGCTTTCCTATGTTGCATTTTTTTTCTGCTGTACTGTTCATTAGAAGTTCGTCACTATGATAAACTACACTGCCCCCTTTTTTAAAATTGACGCAAATCTTTATGTTGTGCGTTCGTGCTGCTGATTATATAAATTGGTTTAAATTTTTTTTCTTGCAAATAATGTACGAATCCCCATGCTTTGGAACTTCTCTGTACTTGTCTGGGGAGTATCCTTCATAGTAATAAAGAATTTCAAAATCTGTAAAAGATTCACGAAGCCTGTTTTTCTCAATGAAGTATCTGATTTTACAACAGTCTTCCCTTTTTCTAAAAGTATTCGGCTCAATCATTCTTTCTGTTGAAACATAATCAGTAAATTCCGGGTCAAGATAATTTCGTAATGACATAATGATAATACCCGTTCTTTTGACAGTCCGTTTTAGAACTATAAGTAGCTTTTGAAAGTCACTTTGCTTCATGCAGCAGCCAACCAGCAAACAATTGACTACGTCATAATAATTTTGACGATAATGATAATTTATTACATCCCCGTACCTTATTGAAATATTTGTAAGTTCATTATCCATTTTAAATGCACGCAAACGGCGTAAATATATTTTGTTGTTATCTATAGCTGTAACCTGAAATCCTTTCTTTGCAAAGTACACAGTATCTGCCCCCTCTCCACAACCCACATCAAGCAGACGCTTCTCTTTTTCCAAATATTGCAATGCTTTCCCTGAAAGGGGGTCAGGTTTGAAAGGATATTCAAATCCATATTTATTTCTGAGGAGTGTGGCTGAAGTGCTCATAGTATAGTTACATTATTCCATTTTCAAACTTATGAAATTGCTTATCAGTTTCAAGTTCACACTGTCGCCACCGAAAGCATGACGCACAACCTCCAAATATACGAATTTCGTTAATTTTTTACAATCTCACATAACCTCTTACTGTTGAATTCTGGCTGAGGGCATTTCAACTGTAAGTCCTTTTTTTATAGGTATAATATGTATTTGAAATGGATTAAATTTCCCCATTTCCCCATTTGTTGGTGTTGTCACCAACAAATATATGCAGTTGTTGGTCACAAGACCAACAACTGGGTGTGATTACAAGCCTATCTCCCCAAAAAATGTGAGAAAAATTAGTTAACTGCAAATTAACTGCAATAGAGTTAAATTACGACAATATGCTATCAGTATCAGACATAACAGTACAATACGGCTCAAAGAAGCTGTTTGAGAATGTATCCTTCATAGTAAATCTAAAGGATAGGATTGGGCTAGTAGGCTCAAACGGAGCGGGTAAATCGACCCTGCTTAAAATAATTAACGGGCAAATAGAGCCGGATAAGGGTGAAATTGCGGTATCACAGCACACAACAGTTGGATACCTGCCGCAGGAAGGTATTACCTACAGCGGTAAAACTATTTACGAGGAAGTATATTCCGGTATAGGCGATATTTCAGCTTTGAAAGAAGAGCTTGACCAGATACACATTGAGCTTGAAACACACCCGGACCATACTTCAGATGTATATATAGACCTTGTTGAAACAATGGGTGAGCTTCAGCATAAGTTTGAAGCGCTTGATGGCTTCAGGGTAAAATCGAACATCGAAAAAATCCTTGAAGGGCTTGGATTTCATTCAAAGGATTTCGACAGGCAAACCGATGAATTTTCCGGCGGCTGGCAGATGAGAATTGCCATGGCGAAGCTGCTGCTTAAGCAGCCATCAGTTTTGCTGCTTGATGAGCCGACAAACCATCTGGATATTGAGTCATTAATTTGGGTTGAAGAATTTCTGAAATCTTATGATGGGGCAATAGTGCTTGTATCTCATGACAGGACATTCCTTGATAACATTACCAACAAGACAATTGAAATTTACGCAGGTAAAGTTACGATATACTCAGGGAATTATTCTTACTATATTAAAGAGCGTGATATAAGAAAAGAGCTTTTATTTAAGAGCTATGATAACCAGCAGAAGTATATTAAGCAGCAGGAAAAATTTATAACACGCTTCCGCTCTAAAGCTTCGAAGGCAAGCAGTGTACAAAGCAGGATCAAACAGCTTGATAAAGTTGAAAGGATTGAAATTGAAGATGAGGAATCAGCAATTCATTTTTATTTTCCTCCGGCAACACACTCAGGCAGGAAAGTATTTGAGCTTAAGAATGTATCAAAGAGTTATGGTGATAATTTAGTATTAAAGGGTCTGGACCTTGAAATAGAGCGTGGTGAGAAAATAGGTTTAGTTGGAGTAAATGGCGCGGGTAAATCAACACTTGCAAGAATAATGCGCGGAACTGAGGATATTCAGCATGGTACAAGGAAGCTTGGGTTCCAGGTTGAGCTTGAGTATTACTCCCAGCACCAGGCGGATTCACTTGATCCCGCAATGGATGTGCTCGGGACGATGGATTCTGTTGCAACAGGAGATGTGCGCAAACAACTTAGGACAATACTCGGCAGTTTCTTATTCCGCGGTGATGATGTATTCAAAAAAGTTGGGGTACTCTCAGGCGGTGAAAAATCACGCTTAGCGCTGGCAAGAATGCTGTTAAAGGCTTCTAACTTTTTGATACTTGATGAGCCAACGAACCATCTTGATATGAGCTCAAAAAAAGTGCTGATGGATGCATTAAGTAATTACGGAGGAACGATACTGATAATTTCGCATGACAGAGAATTTTTAGACGGTATCATTACAAAGGTAATTGAAGTTAAAGACAGGAACATTAAGACTTATCTTGGTAATTGCTCATATTTTCTCCAGAAGAAAGAAGAAGAAAAGGCAGGAATTGAAAAGATAAGGACTGATAAAAAAGTAACTTCAGCTGCCACAAACGGAGTTCCCCACGCTCCCAAAAAGACCAAAGAACAAAAGAGAATTGAAGCTGAAAGCAGAAACAAGGTTTACAAAGCAGCAAAACCTTTGAAGGATAGTATCCATAAAATGGAAAAAGGCATAAAGGTTCTTGAAGATAAGATACAGGAAATTGAAAAAGCGATGGTTCATCCTGACTTTTTTAATGACCCGAAAGCTTCTGCTCATAAAACGACTGAGTATAAGCTTGCTAAGGAAAAGCTGAGTAACCTTTATCACGACTGGATGGAATCAACAAAGAAGCTTTCAAAGATTGAAGCTGATATTATAAAATAAACAATTTATTATTTCCTTTCACGCAGAGCCGCAAAGGCGCAAAGACGCAAAGATGTTCTGTTAAGAAATAGTTAGAATGATTTTATCACTTATGCGGCTTGATGGCTTTGAGTGAATTTATTGAGTAAATCTATTTTTTTCATCTCTCGCAAAGAAGCAGAGACGCAAAGATGTTCGGTAAAGGATTTGTAATAATTCTTGAATATGAACTTAATTGATAAACTAAACTCATTGTTAACTCATTTCAAAAATGATTTATTCTCTTATGCGGCTTGGCGGCTTTGCGTCTTAGCGGTAAATAGACAATCAAAAATATTATTAATATTGCTGCGAATGATATCCTTCGCTGCGCTCAGGATTAAGTTATGAAAATAGGAAATTACAAACTTCACTCAATACAAACGGGATTATTAAGATTAGATGGCGGCGCTATGTTTGGTGTTGTGCCAAAGCCGTTGTGGTCAAAAACTAATCCAGCCGATAGTAACAACAGAATAGATATGTGCATGAGGTCATTATTGCTAGTATCAGGTGATAAGAGGATAATTATTGATAACGGTGTTGGCTATAAAATGAGTGAGAAGCTGAATAATATATATGGAGTTGATCATTCAAAATTCACACTTGAGCATGAGCTTACCAAACATGGTGTATCAACTGATGATATTACAGATGTAATAATGACGCATTTGCATTTTGATCATGCAGGAGGCTCAACAAAGTTTGATGAAAATGGAGAGCTTAAGCTGACATTTCCGAATGCAGTACATCATTTACAGAAAAAGCACTGGGAGTGGGGAGAGAATCCAAGTGAGCGAGATAAAGCAAGCTTTATGCCAGAAAATTACAATCTGATAAAAGAAAAAGGAATGCTAAAGCTTTATGATGGTTACGTAAAGTTTGATGAGGAAATTTCATTGCATACGGTAAATGGTCACACTCCAAGTATGCAGCTTGTAAAGATAAAAGATGATCATAATACAATGTTATTTACTGCGGATCTTTTCCCGACAACGACTCATATTCAATTAGCTTATATAATGGGTTATGACCTGTTTCCTCTAACCACACTAGATGAGAAAAAGAAATTCCTGCCTCAAATTGTAAAAGAGAACTGGCTGCTGTTTTTTGAGCATGATGCATTTACAGAGACCTGCAGGGTTCAGCAGACCGATAAGGGTTTTGCAGTAGCTGATAAAATGGAATTAAATAAACGCTAAATTGTTATTATATTATATAAATTATTATAAAGTTATATGACAACAGCAGAGTTAAAATCAGTTTTACATAAGAAAATCGATAAAATTGAAGATGAAGAATATTTGGAAGCATTAAATGAAATGATAAATGAAGATTCTGCGAATGAATTTAAACTTGAAAAATGGGAATTAGACAGAATTGCAGAAAGCAGAAAACAAATAGAAAAAGGCGAATTTTATTCTGAGGAAGAAGCTAATAAGTTAACTGAAAAATGGTTCGAAGGAAAGTAAAATGGTCAGTTAACGCGCTAAATGATAAATTTATTATTCTGGATTATTGGTATCGGACTAATGGAAGTATTAAATATTCAAAAAAACTAAATAATGAAATATTAGTAATCACCAGCTACTTAAAAAAACATAATAAACTTGGAAAAAGTTATGATAATTCAAATACAAGATACCTTATAAAAAACCATTTGATCATAATATATGAAATTCATAATGATTTCATAGAAATTCTAAGGATTAAAGATACAAGACAAGATCTATCAAATTTACCTTTATGACACTATGACAGAAACCAAATTCAAAAAAATATGTAAAGTATCTGATCTGCCAAACCGCAGAGGCAGGAAATACACAATTGCTGAGGATACCGATATAGCCGTATTCAAGGTCGGAGAGAAGATATATGCTGTATCAAATGTTTGCCCGCATAACCAGTCACAGGTGATGTATGACGGATACATTGATGAAGGTTTATTTTTAGCCTGCCCAATACATGGGTGGCAGTTCAGTCTTGAAACAGGCAAGGTACCGCCGGAATGCAAGGGACTATCAGCCACGCTAGAAACATACGAAGTAAAAATTGAAAATGATGAAGTATGGGTTGAAGTTAAAGAAAAGAAGAAGAAATGGTTCTTTTAGCAATGAGTAATGAGTAAAAATTAAATTTTTGAAATTTATTTTACAAGTATCATTTTCTTTACTTCGGAAAATTTATGCACAGCATGCTTCGCATTATCAACAATAAGCTTGTAGAAATAAACTCCGCTGGCGAGGTTTGCCGCATTGAAATCAACTTCGTAAATACCGGATCTTTGCATACCGTTAACCAGCATTGAAACCTGCCTGCCTGTTAAATCATATACAAGCAGCCTTACAAAATTGTTAGCTCCCAAACCGTTAGGTATTGAATACCTAATCTTAGTGGTGGGATTGAATGGATTGGGATAATTCTGCCATAGCGAGTATTTATCAGCAATAGTTGATATTGTTTGAATACCAAATAGATCATAAAATGAAATTCTTGCATTTGTTTCCACTTCCGCAAGTCCCGCAACATTTTCGCCATTTATTAATCCGGTAAATGATTTTACTATAACTTTAACTTCATTTACTTTCGGAGTTCCGCTTATGATAATATCAGTGCCGTTTTCGCTTATAGGTCCTGTACTTGTAATACGAGCTTCTTCAACACCATTATAATAGCATATTACTTCGCAATCAGTTACCTGAATATTAGTATTATTTGAAGCGTTAGCTTTAATATTATAAATTGTTATTCTTCTTATGTCAATTGGAACAGTCCAAGTCAAATTCACAAATTCATTTAAAGTGCCTGTAGCTATCCAATTAACTCTTAATGAATCGTTGCGAGCTTTTCTATCAACAACCCTTTTTCCTGGGAATTGAATTGAATCATTTACAAACTTAAAAGAGCTTTGGCTAACCGAAGCTGATGTAGAAGTGTTAAAAAAAGCACCTTCAGAAATTGTTAGAGGCACAACTATTTGAGTGTGCCCTGAGTGACATCCAACACATTTTGTTCCTGTGCCAACTCTGCCGTAATTCATACCAATAACATGCGCTACCTGACCATTTGAACCGCGAAGAACTTTGCCAGAGCTATCTACAACCTGCTCAAACATTGATACATTTGCCGGAGCATTATCAAAAGCAATTAGTCCGGTATGAAAAACAGGAGCAAAATTGAGATAAATTGCGGAATCAAGCCCAAGTGAATCCTGCCTCTGGAAATTCATGAAGAAATTTATTCTGGCAAACCTCGTTATAGGCGGGCCGTCCTGCATGGGATTATCAACAGGACCGTTTGTGAACATATTAACACAGTCAAACCTGAACCCACCATCTTTATACCAGGTTGCCGGATTAATTGTAGGCGGAAGCTCATCGGCAACATCAGTAACACCATCTATCAATATAGGGGGAACAGATTTTTGAAGAAGTATTTCTGCATTCAATTCCATTTTACCTGCAATATCATAAAAAGGAGTAAGCCCGCTGCCATTAAGATTTATTGTGTATAAACCATAATCCTGATTTTCAACCTGTGTAGCATAAGAAATTAAAATCAAGTTATTAGGCATTTGTACGGGATCGCAAGCATAAGGCGGCTGCATAGTTCCATAAGAAGGCGGGTTAGTAATATATAGCTGCATAGTTTGTGGATTAACACCGATAACATAAGTGCCGTACCCGTTGCCGGTTTCAAATAACCTAATTCCGGAACTTCCAGTAGTATAAGCCATTGCTGGATCCGGAGTAAACAGACTTAACATTCTGCCATCTCTTAAAAGAGATGGTCTATAGTTATTCTGACCGGAACGCAGATTACCCGTACCTGCATATAAAGCAAGTCCTTCGCCATCAGGTCTGATCTTTGCTGCTGACCATATATTGGCAATATCAGAAGTAACAGCTAAAGCTGAATCACGTGTCAAACCATTTGGAGTAAGTATTGATGGATGGTCTATATTAAGCCACCACCTGCTGTAAACAATTTTACCTGAAATTGGGTCTATTGTAGGTTCATCTGCTCCGTTACGTTCAGTGGTTATCCTGTGGATGTTTAGTGAAGTTGAATCAATGATATAAAGATTTGTTGTCCTTTTTGCTGTGTATTGCGAAAGTGCAGGATAGCGTGTGCTTGAAAAGCATATCCTTCCATCAGGTAAATAACATGGGTCAACATCATCATACTTTGCAAATTTATTTGCGATGAGTCCGAACTGTGAGAGGTTAATATTTCTATCAGTTCTTGTTATTTTTTTAAATCCGTAACCATCTGCACGAATTTCATAAATTCTCCAGCTGCTATCGCGGTGCTCAACCCCAGCAAAAACTATTTTGGAAGCATTCCAGTAAACACACGGGTCAGATACATCAACAAGTTTTATTCCGCTAAAACTCATAGTGCTATCTACAAGTACGCGCACTATTCCATTTGCTTCCCTTACTAGAAGTCTGCCGCCAACAATTGCTGTACGTGAAAAAGGACCCATACCTGGAAGCAAACCGGCTTGAGGATAATAAATACTTCCGCCCTGTGTAATATTTCTTGAAACGAAAACGATCGGATATTGTGAGAATACCTGTGATAAGAAAGGCTGAAAAAAAAATAATAAGCATAGCGATATGGCTATGCTCAATATTTTTATTTTAGATTTCATTTTAATGTAGTTTGTAATTCTACTTAATTAATTGCTAACCTGATTAGACCCTTACTGCCTGTGGCAGTCGTAGCACTACGTTAAGGGATAATACCTATTTATATGTAACAACAACGGATGAGTTTTTCTTTTCTTTATCCCACGCAAGCATAATGCTTACTTCTCTTTTAGCATTTGTCCACATAGCCATACCGCCATCATCACTCATCATTTCTCCTTCTCCTTTTTTAAATCCTGCTTTTTCAACAGCTTCTCCAAACGGTGTTAATATGGCTTTGGGTTTATCAGATGATTCAAATGTAACAACAGTTCCTTCTGTAGTATTTAATGTACCGAGGCATTTTGAATTAGTTGGCTGCGGAACATCTTTGGGATAGTCAGGAGGCAATCCTTCTTTTATACCAAGTTCATTTGATTTAGGATCTGTAGTGCCGGTTTTATTTTCACCTGCTGTAGTTTTTGGGTCTGTTGTGGTCTGTTTAGTTGTATCCTTTTTATCACCATCGGTTTTTTGTTCCTGTTTACTGCATCCCGCTATTGCAATTGTTAAAGCAGTTAAAGCAGTTAAAACTACAAAAAAAAAATTGAATTTTGTTTTCATGCTGTGATATTATTTATTAATTAAATTTAGATATATTTTCGAGATTCTTCCACATCTTTAGGCGGGCAAGCGCTTGCTTTGCGTGGTTTGTTAATTATTGCAAACTACAGCTTCAAATTTTCCTGCTACCCAACTTTTGCTGTTATCGTTAAAGAAAAGAGCGATCTTTCCCTTTACAGTTTTACCATCGGAACTTTCAATTTCAAGTGCACAGTTCCACGTGTCAGTGGATTTGCTGCCTGATAGCTTAAAGTTTGCCTGGTATGTCTTTGGGTCATCAGCAAACTTTGATTTTACAAATGAGCCCTGTTTAATTTCATCTCCCTTGTTAAGCAGAGTGAACCCTTCAAAGTTTTCAACGAAACCGCAGTTTTGTGAAGGTTTGACTAGCGAAAAGTTGATAACATTATCATTTGAGCCGTGCCACTTTTCAAAATTAATGTATGTAAACTGAACTTCTTTACCTCCGATATTCCCTTTGATAGGGAAATCGGGAATATCGTCCGAAGTAATATCATCTTTCCATCCAAATTCACGATTTTCAGTTTTGTCCGTTTTAATTTCTGTATTATCGGATTTCTTTCCGCAACCCCCAGAGAACAAAATAAATAAAGAGAATATTATTAATAAATATCTTTTTATAGACATCCAGTAAAATTATTTTTTATAATCAAAAGCATAAGGAACGATCACGAACTGCCAATGCCTTAAGCCGTATCCCTACAAGATATATTTTTTTATTTACAGAATTTTTTAAACCTGTCGTTAATTCTTGCCCAGTTAAGATTACCAATAAAATTATCAATATATTTAGCTCTTGCCGGACCATCTTTATGATAGTATGCATGTTCAAATACATCACATGCAACTAAAGGAACTCCGCCCCAGATAGCGCCATACTGATGTTCATCAACCAAAACATTAATCATTCTGCCTGAATAAAGTCTATCAAATACTAAAAGGCCCCAGCCGCTTAATTTTGCAGATATACAGCAGGCTTTGAATTCTGCTTTCCAGTTATCAAAAGAGCCGAAGTTATCATCGATAGCTTTTTTTATATCAGCGCCTTTTGAAATATCGCCATCTCCGCCCAGGTTATCCCAATAAACATCATGCAGGTAAGCGCCTGAGTGGTTCCATGTGAATCTTCTTTTAAGCTCGCCAATATCGCTCCAATTGCCGTTAGCTTTGGAAAGGTCTGCTGATTCAAGTTCTTTTTCTATATTATTCAGGAATGTAACGTAGCCTTTATGGTGAGTATTGTAATGCCAGTCAGTTGTTTCAGCATCAATAACATCCTTCAGCAATGATTTTGCTTCGTCATCTGAATATGGACGTGGATTGAATTTCCATTCGTAAGCCATTTTGTTAAATCCTCCTTTAGTTTCAGAAAGCAGATTGCCTTCTTTATAATTTTTATTTAAGAAATCAAACTTAGGTAAAAGACTGAGTGAAACTACACCCATTGCAGAAGCTTTAATGAACTCTCTTCTGCTTTTATCATTCATTTTTACTGCTCCTGTAAAAAATTTCAAAAAAACTTAAAACTGGTTTTAGACATCTGTTAAACTTAAACACCAAATGAACTTCCGCAGCCGCAGGTTTTCTTTGCAGTGGGGTTGTTGAACACAAAGCCTTTTCCAGTTAATCCATCGGAATAATCAATTATTGTGCCTGTTAGGTAAAGATTGCTCTTCCAGTCAACGGCAACTTTGATATCGCCATACATGATAGTGCTATCGGTATCCTTAAGCTCAGCATCAAAACCGAGTGTGTATGAAAGTCCCGAACATCCTCCGCCTTTAACGCCAATCCTTAATACATAATCTGCAGGGATTGTGTTTTCAGCCATTATTTTTTTAACTTCGCCTATGGCTTTATCTGTTAAAGCGATACCTTCTGAAACTTCAGGTTTGGTTATTTGCGCTGTTACGATTTCTATTGTTTCTTCCATGATATTTTATTTTAATTTTTAAAAACGCTGCTCTAATTTATATTATATTTTTGAATATACTATACTACTATGAGATTGCTTCATCCACGCCATAGGCGGGCAGGCACTTCGTTCCTAGCAAAGTATTGCGAATCTGTAAAGTTAGCTTATTTAAAGAAAAAATTCAAGCCTAAATTGAGCGACCAATAAGCCACCCTTCTATCCGAACTCAGCCCGTTTGTAATGCTTTTTTTATCTCTGAACACAATTACATGCGCATCATTAGGAGTAGTATCTCCGGTTTGCCTGTTCCATACGTTATCAAACGTGTAACTGTATCCTGCAAATATATCAATTGTATTTTTAATTCTGAAATATAATTTAAAACCTGTTGAATAGCCGTATCTTGGAGTAACTTTAAAAAAATCAAGTCCCGCTTTATGAAATGTTTCTCCGCCCATAAGATTCATTCTAAGAAGTCCATACACTGTAGGATACACGGGTGAATTATGTCCTAACGGATTTATTTCGGAGCCAAGTCCGACAGAAAATGTTTGTATCCTCACACCGATATCATAGTCAGATGGACCGGGATATGTTCCATGCAGATTGTTGTACCCTAAATTTAAAAGAACTTTTGCATAACCTTTTTTAAACAAGCTGTATTTCAAATAAGTCTGCACCCCAAAACCGGTGTTTGCACCAAAATTATCTGAGACCAAAAGTCTTTTCCCGTCAATAAATATCTGGTCTTCGGCGGCATTTATTGTAACTTTATCTCCATAAGCTTCAAGCAATGGTCTTGAGTAACCAATGCTGAAACTAAGTTCTATCCTGCTAAATGATTCCCTGCCACTTTTTATTTTTTTAGTTTGAGAAAAAGAATTACTGCCAATAAAACAAACCATCAAAACAACTAATAATTTAAGATTAGGCATACTCCCCTTTCTTTGCACTATTAAATGAAGGGGATAATTTTAAAAGGTAATTTACTTTTTCTGAAACTTTATTTATGACATAATCTATTTCTTCTTCAGTGTTAAATTTGCCAACGCCAAATCTAATAGTAGAGCGCATAAGTTTATTATCAAGCCCGATTGCGCTTAGAACATGTGACGGTTCAACTGATTCAGATGAGCAGGCGCTACCGGTTGATACAGCAACTTCCTTCATAGACATCATAAGTGAATCAGCATCAATGCCCACAATACTTATGTTAAGATTACCGCAAATCCTACAATCAGGGTCTCCATTTAACTTAACGCCATTTACCTTTGAAATAATTCCATTATACAGCCTGTCTCTGAGAGTTTTTATCCTTTTTGCGTCGTTTTCAAGGTTTATTGCTGCCATTTCACAGGCTTTGCCCAAACCAACAATGCCCGAAACATTTAGAGTACCTGCTCTTAATCCTTTTTCCTGCGCACCGCCATCCATCTGAGGTGAAATTTTAACACGAGGAATTTTACCGCTTTTATATAGAACACCAACGCCTTTGGGTCCGTACATTTTATGAGAAGAAAAACTCAGCAGATCAATACCAAGCTTTGAAAGATCAATTGGAATTTTACCAACTGCCTGCGTTGCATCCGTATGGAAAAGAACTTTTTTCAGTTTACAAAGCTTCGCAATTTCTTTTATTGGCTGAATAGTACCAATTTCATTATTAACATACATAACTGAAACAAGGATCGTTTTATGAGTAAATGCTCCGGCAATATCATCAAGTGAAACTAAACCGTTTTCATTTACTTTTATATAAGTTATTTCAAAACCTTTTCGCTCAAGGATTTTGCATGTATCCAGAACAGCTTCATGTTCTATTTGTGTAGTAATAATATGATTTCCCTTTGCAATACTAGTTTCTGCTGCGCCTTTAATTGCAAGGTTAATTGATTCAGTAGCCCCGCTTGTAAAAATTATATCCCGCGGTTCGCAATTTAAAATTCTTGATGCAAGTTTCCTTGCATACTCAACAGCAGCTTCGGCTTTCCATCCAAATTCGTGAGATTTACTTGAAGCATTCCCATATATTTCAGTAAAATATGGCATCATAGCTTCAAGCACCAATGGATCAACCTTTGTTGTTGAGTGATTATCGAGATATATTGGAAAATTTATCATTTAAAATAGTATCAAATTATTTCTTCGAGTGTTGTGGAATTAAAATAACTGTTTATTTGTCTTTGTATCTTCTTTAACGGACTGCTTAATATACAGGTTTTATATATAGTACAGCTTTCGGGGTCATCGTGCTGACCGCAATCGAGTATATAGCTTTCGCCTTCTATGGCATTAAATATAGCTGCTAGGGTAAGCTTATTGGGCTTTTCGTTCAATAAATAACCGCCATGTGTGCCCTGAACTGAACTTAAAATACCTTCTTTTTTTAGCTTTTGCAGAATTTTTGAAAGGAGATCGTATGGTATGTTGTATTTTTCAGCAATTTCTTTTGCAGGGCAGGCACTATTGTCGCCTGCGATAGCCATGTGCTTAACAGCTATTAAACCATACTCTACTTTTTTTGATAGTTTGAACATATATTATGGTGCACAGACAGGTCCCGCTAAAGACGGGATGTTCCGAAGCTCTGTGCTACTATTTTAATTTAGTTTACGAATCAACCTTGCGGCGAATGAACCGTCAATGTTATGCTTCTGGGGGAATGTTTCAATACATCCATCAGCATTAACAAGCTCAGATTTTACATACTGTGTAGCGTTATCAATTGAAAAATCCGGATTCTTTTCAAGGAAATCCTTGACTACATCCATGTTCTCTTCCGGTTCAGTTGAGCAAGTGCTGTAAACAATTACTCCCCACGGTTTTAGATAATTAACTGCACTGTTAAGTAATCTCTTCTGAATAACAGTTAACGCAAGAATATCTTCAAACTCGCGCTTCCATCTTATTTCAGGTTTTTTGGATAGCACCCCCAGTCCCGAGCATGGCGCATCAAGCAATATCTTATCGAACATCATTCCTTTTACTCTTTCATCCTGCAAATCACCGGCATCATCCTGTATGAATTCAATATTAGTTATTCCAAGACGCTCTGCGTTTGCTTTCATCATTTTAATCTTAGCATCAAATTTATCCACAGAGTAAACTTTACCTTTATTGCGAAGCAATTGTGATATGTGAGTTGACTTCCCTCCGGGAGCAGCGCACATATCAAGTATCATATCATTTTCATTTGGTTTAAGCAGAACTGCAGGCAAGCCCGCCGATTCATCCTGCACAGTGTACATTCCGTTCACAAAATCTTCATCAAGATATATTTTTGACATGAGCCTGAGCGTTACAAAATAATCAATGTAGCGGCATGTGCGGTAAACAATATTTCGCTCTTCAAATCTTTTTAGAACCCGTTCTTTAGTAGTTTTAAGTGTGTTGACCCTGAGTGTCAATATGGGCCGTTTGTTATTTGATTCTGCAAATATCAGCGCATCATCAAAGCCAAAGCGGTCAATCCATCGTTTAACCATCCAGTTAGGGTGTGATTGCATTATACCGAGATATTTTACTTCATCAATTTCGCGCGTTGGATGGACAAGATCGTTCTTTGTCCTAATAATTGTGCGAAGCAGACCGTTCACAACATCTGCATGCTTTTGAGTGCTGATGCGTTTTACAAATTCAACCGCTTCGTTAACTGCTGCAAAATCCGGTATTTTATTCAGAAATAATATTTGATAAAGCGCAACACGCAGAGTATTTTTAATTTCAGGAGTACATTTTTCCCAGTTGCCGCGATAGAAACCGTTTAAGAACCAGTCAAGTCTTCTCATCCATCGGATAACTCCGTGGCAAATTTCGTTAAGTAAAGATTTGTCGTAATCGTTCAGTACTTCGGTGCGTATTTCAAAATCGATAAGTTTATCCAGGTATGCATCAGTGCGTTCAACTCTTGTAAGTATTTTTACTGCTATGCTTCTTGCATCAGAATATATTGTATCGCCATTTGGACGCTCTCGTTTATTCTGATAACGCTGATTATCACCTGATTTGTTTGTGGATTTATAACTGTTTTGTCTGTAAGGCGGCTTATCTTTCTTTTCATAATGCTTTTCAGGCTGCTTACTATCCGGCTGTTTTATTTCAGGAACCGGGATTTTTGTTTCGGTTACTTCAGTTAGTTTTACTTCTGCCGGAGTAACATCTGTGTTTGTTACTTCTTGTTTTACTTCAGTTTGTTTTACTTCAGTTTGTTTTACTTCAGGTACTTGTGTATCTGTAACTTTGATCTCTATAGTTTCTGTTACAGTTTCATTCAATACAGGTGCTTTGATATTTTCCGGTACTAAATTATTCACATTTTCGCCTGAATTTTCATTAATTTCGCTCATTATTATGCATATTAATTCAGATATAGTTGTAAATATACTGGTATATTATAGTAGTTACAATGAATGCACCTGCCCAACTAAGACCCCTCCCCAGCCCTCCCCAAAGGGGAGGGAGTTTTAGAACCATGGATTTCAACTTTCATAAGGCGAAAATCAAGCGAATTACACGAATTGAATGATGTTGTTGGTCACAAGACCAACAACAGGGAAGTTACAATGAGAACTCTAACCCTCTTAAAAGCAACCCCCTTCTTTATATAACGGTAGTTTTTATTAGTTGATAAATTATGGATTAAAAATTATTCGAGTTTGACTCCCCCCTTTTTAAACTTCCCTCGCTAGACTCGTTAAGTCAAGGAAGCAAAGGGGGGGACTGATATAAAAGAGGGACTGTTTTATTTATGTTTAATATAGATTTTGTGATAATTATCTTGCATATAATATTAAGACTTACTTGAATAAAATACAATGATATCACTCAAAGATATTAATCCGCATTTATTAACAGCTGAGTATGCAGTACGCGGTCCTATAGTTATAAGGGCACAGGAATTAGAAAAAGCAGGCAGAAAAATTATTTACTGCAATATCGGTAATCCACAAGCTTTAAAACAAAAACCTATGACATACATACGGCAGATACTGAGCTTAATGGAATACCCTGCCTTAATAGAGCATCCGCAGAACACTGATATTTATCCAATGGATATTATCGCACGGGCAAATCATCTTCATCACTTGATGCCGCATGGTACGGGAGCTTACACACAAAGCGCAGGAATGCCATTTATAAAGCAGGCGGTGGCAGAATTTATCCAAAAGCGTGACGGGATTCCCACAGATGAAAATCAGATTTTACTCACCGATGGCGCAAGCAAAGGTGTATCAGCAATACTCACTGCCCTGCTTAAAAAGCCAACTGATGGCTTTATGATTCCCATACCCCAATACCCATTATACAGCGCAACAATTGAACTGTTTGGCGGGAGCCAAATAGGCTATTACCTTGATGAAGAAAACTCATGGCAATTGAATGAAGAAATTTTAACAAAGAGCATTAATGATGCGAAGGCAAAAGGGATAGATCCGGTTGCGATAGTTGTAATTAATCCGGGTAATCCAACTGGAGCGGTGCTATCATTTGAAAATATAAAAATGGTTATAAACTTTGCGAAGAAACATAAGCTTTCAATTATGGCTGATGAAGTTTACCAGGATAATGTTTATGCAATTGATGGTATGTTCCACTCATTTGCAAAGGTTATGCACCAGCTTAGTGAAAAAGATATAACGCTATTTAGCTTCCACTCGGTTTCCAAAGGATTTATGGGCGAGTGCGGTCACAGAGGCGGTTACATGGAAATCCGCAATGTACCTTCTGATGTGATGGGTGAGTTAATTAAGCTGCAATCGATAAGTCTATGCTCAAACACTGTTGGACAGTTGGTAACATATTTGGTTGTGAGCCCCCCGCAGAAAGGTGATGCGAGTTATGATCAATACATTAATGAACGTGACGGAATATTGAATGAACTGAAGGCAAAGGCTGAAATATTAGGCAAAGGGTTGAATGCAATTGATGGAATGGAAATTGATGTGCCGCAAGGAGCGATGTATGCCTTCGTTAAGCTTGAATTGCCGGATACTGAAGATGTTGGGAAGATGTCACCTGCCGAAAGATTAGCTTATGATAGTAAGCGTGATAATGATTACTGCATGTCATTACTTGAGGAAACCGGAATTTGCGTTGTGCCTGGGTCGGGTTTTGGGCAGTTACCCGGAACGCTGCACTTCAGGACGACATTCCTTCCTCCTAGAGATGAAATGGAAGAGCTTGTTGAGAAGATGAGGGTGTTTCATAAAGGGTATGTTGAGCAAATGATAAATAGTAAATAGCAATGAGCAATTAGGAATTATTTATAAAATACACTTCTACTTTTTTGATTTCTTAGTAACATTCTTCTTTACTGCTCGAAGCTTGAACATAATTTCTTCACCATAAGAAGTTAATCCCCATAAGGTATCTTCATCTTCTTCAGCATTTTTATTGTTTTCAATTTTTCTAATGTAGCCTAATGCTAAAGCTTGAATGATAATTGTATGGTAGTCCTTCTCGAATATTTCAAAATTATCTACTACATCATTCTTAATATCTTTATCTTTTTTGTACTTATTCTCACATTTTTCAAATAATAAATCACTTAGAGTGCTTTTTATTGTAGTGTCCGAGGCAGTATTTACCATTAATGGTAAAATCCAATAAAATATCTCGTCCCAAGTTACATCTACATTATGATTCCAGTTATGTTTTTCTTCTTCTACATCAGTACTTTCAAAATCAAAATTTAGTTCAAATATATCTTCACCTTGTGCATATAAAATATTGTCTTTTTTATTGTTTTCATTCAGTTGATTATTTTTTTTGTACGAATCTAATTCCTGTTTGAGTTTCAATATTTCAATCTGTGCATCTTTAGAAATTTGAGCATTTCCCCTAACCCATCCAATGCCTGGATGTTTTTTTTGCAAACTAATGAGACTTCTGCTTACAACTGATCCTAAATCTTTAGCGTCTTCCCAATACTTACACATTTTATTCTGAACTAACCTCCTGAATTCTTCTAGTTTTTTTTGACCCTCTTGTGTTTTTTCACAATTTTTCTTTGGCAAATTGTCAGGGCTTTTATGTAAAAAACCAATAACAGGTTTACCCTTCTCTAATGCGTATTTATATTCCATTTCTGTGTAACTCATTGCTTCTTTACCAATACTTCCATATCTACCCCCAACTATAACTACATAATAATCACAATCATCTATCACACCCTTGATCAAACTCCATTGGTCTTCGTCTGCTGCAGGAAAAAGTTCCATACCAGATGGTATGCAATCTAATTCTAATAAAGCATGAATAACTTCTTTTCGTTCTAATTGCAAATCTTCGTAAGTAGAACTAACAAAAACCTGATATTTTTTTTGTACATCAGCCATATCTATTAGTATTTATGTTAATTTATTATATTACATCTAAAGTAATAAAATAATTGAAATTTTTACTTATTAATACTCAAAAAAATATTTTCTTATGAATCTATCCAACAATCACCTATCCCTCAAATATACAGCAGAAAAGCTTAAGACATCGAGTAAGGGATATAAAAGTCCCCCTTGAAAAGTCGTAGAACTGGCTTGACAGTGGGGGAGGAGAATTGCAAATATTGGAATATGTACGATTAAAAGATTTTAATATCCTTCGTAAATTTTTGACTGGGATTAGGATTCTTAATTTTTCATTTAAACTTGTGGTTAAATTGTGGTTTTCAAATCCCCATTTATGATTTTAGGTTAAGATAGTTTTATGTTTAATTTTGAATCAAAAATAATTTCAGCAAATACTCCCCCTTTTCAAGAGGGATTTGAAGCACGATGAAACCGAAATATAGTCCCCCTTATAAAGGGGGAGAAGTGAACTTGCCCTGATTTTGTAGACACGAAGAAAAGTTGTTATATTCGTAAAAGGAGGATATACACAATGGAACTTCAATCACAAGAGAAGCAAAGAAA
>JAYTUN010000103.1:0-24850 GCA_043744495.1 Ignavibacteria bacterium | reverse complement strand
ACAGTAGGAAGTGGTAAATTCTGTATGCAATTGCCGTTTTTACATAAATACCCAAGTGAAGATTTTCTACTTCTTTCCCAATGAAAAAGTCCACTTTTTTGGACTTCTAAAACGATTCAATTTCTATACTTAAAACTAACATTAATCTATTCCGTTAATTATGTTTTCATTCATACACTCCTTGCTCGATATATTAAGAATAAGCGGTATAATATATGTAGGAAATCCTAACTAACAACTAAAAAAGGAGTATTACTATGTTCAAATGTATATCCGGCGAACTCATCAAAAGCTTACTCAAAAAGATCATAAAGGTAATCTATGAAGAATTTTTCGGGAGGAAGAAACATGGCTGAATTACATTTTTAACAAATATTACCCTTATTTAAAAGATATAAAATCATTCATTCAGTATATTCAAAAAAAACCGCTCCAAAGAAACTCCTCCAGAGCGGTTTTTGAATACATTCCCCCCAATGCAAAAAATTAATTCACAGAGACTTTTTCTCTTGCTTTGGTTTCAATATATTTTTTAACTTCTTCATACATTGTATCCGCGTCAAGTCCTGCCTGATGAAGCACGCTCTCAGCGGTTCCGCTGCCAAGGTAGTACCCTTTGCGGAACGGGTGAAGAATGTTGTATCGTGCTTCAAAACCTGTTATCCACTTATACATTGTAGGCAGTGTGAATCCTGTAATGCCCAAAGCATTTCTCCTAACAGTGTAAGGCAGAAGCGCTTCGCGCTCTTCCTTCGGGTGTGCATCATAAAGCTCTGCGCTTGAAATATGATAGATGTTCATGTTATAGCCGTCTTTATCAAGCATGGGCAGTACTTTTGTTATGAACTCAATCGTAACACCGCTTTCCTGTAAAATAACAGAACCATCAAGTGGCTGATTTGGATCAGCTTTCCTTAAAGCATATACACCTTTTGCAGCTTCTGTTACTGGGGCAATACCGAGCTTTACTCTATCCATTACAAGCTCATTGGGTCTGGTAACAAATGGTGAAAGAATTGCTGGTCTTTTCTTCAATCCGGCTGCAAGTAGCGGCCAAATCTCACCTGGTTCCCACGGTGTAAGAGTTATAAGTATTCCCGGAGGAAAGTTCTCCTGAATAAGTTGTAAACACTGCGGGTCAGCATGTGTAGGACCGTCTTCACCTGTTTTTAAACCGGCGTGTGCGTTGATAAGTATCCATGTATTATAATTTCCGCCAAAGTGCATAACTTTGTTCTGCTCGCCAATACCATGCAGTCTTGCCGCAGTGTGTTCCATCGCGGAAATAAACGCGCCGTATGATGAGCTTACGCCAATGTGCTTTCCGAATGCTGAGAGCCCTGCCATCATTCCGCCTATTGCATCTTCGCATATACCGCCAATTGCCAGTATTCTTGATTCAGGATTATCAACTGCATCATAAAAGCCTTCATGGAATCCCGTGCCTACCAGATTTACTGATGTTGAGCCAAGCAAATCTGCAGCTACACCAAGTACTGCTCCGTTCGATTTTTTATTTAAATATCCAAGTGATGCGCCAAGAACACCGCGCAGTGTTGTAATTTCTCCCGGAATAATATTTAATTCAGGCGGAGTTACTTTTTCATCTAAAACATTATCTTTGTATAGTGCAGGAAGGTCAACAGGATTATTTTTTGGTTTCCTGTTTTCTTTTATAAATCTATCTTTACTTTCTTTAATAGCATTTGTAAAATATTTTAAATTGAAATTTAGAATTTATTCAGTACTTTTTAACTGGAATATTTTTTACCAATACTAAATAAACGTTTCATGTCATAATAACAAATGATATAGAATATGTTATGGACTGACATTTATCAGTTTTAGGGATGACGGTTATGGTAAATATTTGTTTGTTTAATATTACTGTTTATTCAGTTAATTTTGGTCAGAAATTAATGAATAAATGAAAAAACTCAATATATTACTTTTAAACGCACTTAATATTTACGGCGGCGGCGAGTTCTTTGTGTACCAGTTTGCCAATTTGCTTAAATCACGGGGACATAAAGTATGGGTATCCTGCCGAAATGATAACCTTATTTACAGCCGCTGCATTGAAGAAGGAATTAATGTATATCCGGTGGATTACCCAGAGCATTCCGGCAAAAGCAAGGTTTGGAAAATATCAAAAGAACTTAGCCGCTTCATAAAAGAAAATCATATTGACCTGGTTCACTCAAACACAAATTATGACAGAACAGCAGGCGCATTTGCAGCAAAGATTGCAGGTATTCCACATATAACAACAAATCACAGCTTTCACAGTATATCACATAACTTTACACACTGGTACAGGAATAAATTTTTGATAAAGCATTTTATTGTAGATGGCCAGTGCACAAAAGACTTGCTTGTGAATGAAGATAAAATTGACCCGAAAAAAATATCGCTCATTCATTTAGGGTTGGATCCCGAACAAAATAAGAAAGACCCCGAAACCCGTAAAATAATTCGTGATGAGTTTGGAGTTAAAGAAGATGAAACATTAATTGGTAATGTTGCAAGGATGGTGCCTTTTAAAGGCCAGGAATATTTGATACGCTCATACCCTGAAATAAGCAGGGCATATCCCAAAAGCAGGCTTATGGTTGTAGGCAATGGTGAATTAAGCAAAATGCTGAAAGAACTTGCCGCTGAACTTGGCATAGCTGATAAAGTGATATTCCCTGGATTCACCAAAGATATTAAATCAATGTATTCAGCATTCGATATTTATGCTCATACATCAGTTGAAGGCGGTGGTGAAACTTTCCCCTACGCAATGCTTCATGCATTGGCACAGGAGCTCCCCTTAGTAATAACCCGTGTTGGCGATATGCCTGCAATGGTTACCGAAGGTGTTAGCGGATATGTTCTGGAAGATAAGGATGTAAAAGGTATATCAGAAAAATTAATGCTTCTTTGCAGCAGTGAAAATTTGCGCAGGGAAATGGGAAGAAAAAGCTTTGAGCTTATGCTGAGGAAATTTACTGTTGATATTATGACAGGAAATATTGAAAAAGTTTATTACAAGGTGATAGAAGGGAAATAATTATTCTTTGTAAGTAAAATAGGACTTTAGAGTAAATCATTTTTAATGTTTTTATCAAAAAAGAATACATTTTAATTTCAAGATGTTATTAATATTTTGTTACTATGTTTAGGATATTATTATACTATAAATATGTAAAAATTTCAAACCCTGAGTTCTTTGCAGAAGAACATTTGGGTTATTGCAGGGATCTTGGCTTAAAAGGCAGAATACTTATCTCACCCGAAGGTATTAACGGAACCTGCAGCGGATCATTCAGCCAGACCGAAAAATATATAGCTCACATGAGGCTTGACCCGAGATTCTGTAACCTGTGGTTCAAAATTGATGAGGTGGATGGACATGTATTCAAAAAAATGCACGTAAGATGTAAGCAGGAGCTTGTTACTTTCCGCTTACAGGAAGATATTGATCCTAATATATTAAGCGGCAGACACCTTGAACCCAAAGAATGGCTGGATAAAATGCAGGAAGATGATGTAATAATACTTGACGGAAGAACTGATTATGAATTTGATCTCGGTCATTTTAAAAATGCAATAAGACCTCCGGTAAAATCTTTTCGTGAATTCCCCGAGTGGGTTGAAAAGGAATTCAGCAGGTTTAAAGATAAAAAAGTTTTAACATACTGCACAGGCGGAGTAAGATGTGAAAAGCTATCGGGGTATCTAATGCAGCAGGGATTTAAAGATGTTTACCAGCTAAACGGCGGAATAATAAATTATTCGCATGACCCTGATGTTAAAGGGAAATTATTTGAAGGCAAATGTTATGTGTTTGATGAAAGAATTTCCGTGCCCGTAAACTTTGCTGAAATATACCAAGTTGCAGGTAAGTGTTATCATTGCGGCACTCCAACTGATAGGTATGTTAATTGCGCAAACCTAGATTGTCACAAACAGCATTTTGAATGTGAGGTTTGCGAAGAAAAATGGGCACGCTCTTGCAGTGAAGAATGTATGCAGGCGCCAAGACATGAAATTCTGCAAAACGCATAATAATTTATGAAACTTCTTAATAAATTCAGTCTTTACCAAACCATAGATAATGTTAATGAACATTTATTTTATGGCAATAAAATTTCCAAAAGAGATGCTGTCAGCCTTATCGAATGGATAAGCTCTAGGCTTGGAACTGAATATTCATACAACGGAAGCTTTGGAGTAACTTCAAAAGATATGAAGGGAAATGTTTATACTTTTACAGGTGAAAGACTCTTTTCTCCCGCATCTATGAGGCATATTATGGCTGAAGAAGCAAGCAGAGTGTTAAGGCAACTTTCAAAGATAACAGGGAAGAAAGTTCCTGCAATTATGGAATCCGATAAAAGGCTTCTTATGGGAGTAAAAGCAACAGAAGCAGCAGGAAAACCTGTTGGTACTTTTTGCTGCGGTCCGTGTACTGTTGGATTATGGAGAAATATGGCAGTTGGTGGTTTGGGTAGTCACAGTAAAAAACTTATAAAAGGAATAGAAGTGCTTAAGAAATTCCGTGATGGTAAAGGTGCGTGGGGCAGGTTTCCTTTTTATTACACAATACTTGCACTATCTGAGGTAAATCACCCTGCCGCAAAGAATGAGTTAAATTATGCCAAAGATTTAATTAATAGAAAACTGAACAGAATAAATACTAAAAGTAAATTTTCTAAAAGGAAACGGGATCTCTTAATGAAAGTCACAGGTAACAATTAAATGGGTGATACTTTTTCGTATTTTGTAGTTTTGATCCCGCTTGCTGTTATAATAGCGTTGGCATTATTTTTTTACAGGCTCTTTACAAAGAATATGTCCAAAGATGCAGCGGAAATTGAAAAGAAAAAAGAGCTTGATAGAATTAAGCAGAATGCTGAGCTCAAAGAAGCCAGGATAATAAGCGCAAATCCTGAAAGCCAATCTAACACAAACACTTCACACCGGTATATTAACTTAAGATTTGAGATCAAAACTGATAACGATGATTATAAAATATATCCGGCTCGCTGGTATGTTGATACATTTAATATTTCTCAATTACAGCCTGATAGCAGGATACAGGTTAAAGTTTATAATGATTATGTTTTCCCGATAATAGATGGCGCTAGGTTAGTTAATTGATATCTTAGATAACCTGCCCAGCAGCATAACCAGAAGCCCATGCCCACTGGAAATTATAACCTCCCAGCCAACCGGTTACATCAACAACTTCGCCTATAAAATATAGTCCACTTACCTTTTTGCTTTCCATTGTTTTGCTTGAAAGCTCACCCGTATCAACTCCCCCTTTTGTAACCTCAGCTTTACCAAATCCTTCTGTACCCTTAGGAATTAGTATCCAGTTATGCAGCAATTCAATTATTTTTTCAATTTCTTTTTCAGAAAGCCTGTTCACAGGTTTTGAAGTGATATTAAGCTCACACCACTTCTCAGTAAATCGTTTAGGATAAATATTAGCCAGTACATTAACAAGTTCCGTTTTGTTAGTTATGCTCTTGTCAATTAATGATAACAGATCAATTTCAGGCAATAAGTCAATTGAAATTTCATCGCCTTCATTCCAGTAATTTGATATTTGCAGAATTGCCGGACCGCTTAACCCTTTATGTGTAAATAAAATATTCTCCCTGAATTTTGTACCATTGCAGGTTACAACAGAATCTATTGATAATCCGCTAAGCTCACTGTATGATTTTTCATTAAGTATAAATGGAACAAGACCCGGAACAGTTTTAGTCAGCTTAATGCCGAACTGCTTCGCTGTTTTATAACCAAAATCAGTCGCTCCCATTTGGGGAATTGATATTCCTCCTGTTGCAATGACGAGTGATTCAGATGTAAACTCACCAATATTACTTGTAACGCGAAACGCTGTTTCGCTGCTTTTAAGATCATTAACCTGTTCAATTTTCCCGATTGCGCAGTTTACCTTGATTTCTATCCCTGCATCTTCGCATTCCGTTTGCAGCAATTGTACGATTTCTTTAGCTGAGCCCGAACAAAAAAGCTGTCCCAGCTTTTTTTCATGATATTTTATACCATGCTTTTCAACCAAAGCTATAAAGTCGTTTGGGGTATATCTTGCTAAAGCCGATTTACAAAAATGAGGGTTATTTGAAATAAAATTATCAGGGATAACATGTAGGTTTGTAAAGTTACATCTGCCACCTCCTGAAATTAGTATTTTCTTGCCTATCTTTTCAGCATACTCAAGTACTAATACTTTCCTGCCCCGCTTACCTGCTTCTATTGCGCACATGAGACCCGCAGCTCCCGCGCCTATTATGATTGTGTCGAATTGTATCATTTACCTAAACGTTCCATCCTGTATAATCATTTCACTAAAAAAATCTTTCCCAAATAAATTTGATTTGATAAAAAAAATATAATATCCGTTTATAGATGGAATGTTTACGGGTTCAACCGAAAGACCACTGCTGTATGAATAAATCATTTCATCATTCCATAAATTGTAAATACTAATTTCATTTTCATTAGTCAAAATAAAGTATTTAAAATAACATACCTTATTTGTCTGATACAATTCTGAGAATTTCCTACTATAATATTTTTCAAAGGTTAATAATTCTCCAAAACCTACACTATACTTATCTTTTGTAAAAAACTTAACATAATCACCTGAAATTACAAAATTTCCATTTGAAGCTTTGATATTAAGTTCCGTACTTATTGTATCCTTTTCATCAACATACATTAACTTATCATCATTGTATTTGGTTAAATAATGATTAAATTTTACAATTTCAAGAAAATTTATCTGAGAAGAACTAATACCTTTCACATACTCCAAATTACCATTCACTTTTTTATACAGATCCAAATATTTCTCACCTCCAAGCTCACTGAGTAAAAACGAGTTGTATAAACCTGCAACCGGATAAGTCATACTACCATCATTGCTGAAAAATCCGTTATATGTTAATATTGAATCATATGTTAATGTGCCTGTTTGCTGGAGGTAATAGCCAATATCGGTCACTACTCTGGGAGCCATTCCTCCCCTGCCGCCCAATGCTACTGCAAATCCTTCCATAAAGAAAGGAAGTGTATATAAACCAAGTGTTTTAAGTTTAAAGTTAATTAAAATATGGGCGACTTCGTGAAAGTGTGTTTGGTAGAAAGTAATCACTTCATCACTGCCAAGCATTGCCATACCTTTTGCTTTATATCCTGTAAGCTTTTCAACCTCATTTTCATCAGTGCAGAAAATATAATCTATCTTTTCTTTCTCCAATATTCTTTTTTCACTTATTGTAAACCCGAGTGTATCGGCAACCAAATCAACAAACTCATCAAGTCTTTTAACACAGTAATCATTGAAATATATTGGTTCCTGAATGCGGAAATTGAAGTATTTGCTTTCCTGTTTAGTCCAGTTCCTTGTCTTATATGTAGAAACTGTAACAAACCCATCATTAAAATAATAAATCTTTGTATAATTTGCATCAGTACATTTAAATGTTATTTCGGTAAAACCATCTTCAATCAGTTTTTCGGAACTTTCGTATTTATACTTACCCGATCTTACGCCATCTTTAATTTCATCAGGTAGTTCATTACCTATAAGAAATTTATTTTTAATGCCTGTATAGGTTATACTAAGCCGTTTGCTTTTTACAAGCTCATCTTTGTTAACATAATCCGTAATTTCTGCATTATCAAATATAAGAGCATCAAAGAAGTTTTGAGGAATAGTTTGAGAAAGTGAAGGCAATGTAAAGAGTAATATAAGAATTGCTGTTTTTAACATATTTAATTTAAATTAAAATTCTTTCCTTCGTGCCACGAATAGAGTATTCGTTAATCAATTTGGATTTAAGATATGCTTCAATATGGTATTTTTCAAAAAGAAACTGGTTTCGTGGAACGAATATCCTCTAATAATAATCACTCGTGCCACGAATAGAGTTTTCGTATATCTATTTAGGTCAAAGTAAATTAAAATCTAATATATTTTAAACAGAAACTAATTTCGTGGAACGAGTATCTTCTAAAAAATATTTTGCAACACTCTACTTTCCAGCAATTCTTTTGATAATTTAAAGAAGTCTTCTTTAGATTTTGGGATGCCTATTAAATCATAAGCAGTATCTTTATTACATAACGTTCCGTTTCTCATTCCCGCATAATCCTTAAATGAAGAAAATTCCCACTCTTCCATACATTTTACAAGACCTGCATTTACCGGATTCTGATGAATATAATTAAAGCAAACCAACCCGTAATTATTACTTTTATAGTTTGTTAAAGCAGTTAAACATTTTGCTTTACTGTTCTGCTGAAACAACGAGCCTACTCTCTTTTCTTGAAGATTAATTGCTTTAGTATAAGAGCTTAGCAGAACTCTGTACCCCAGACTGAACTTTTCTTCGTTAAATTTATTGAATGTTGATATCATAAAATGAAAGTGGTTTGGCATTAAGCAATAACAAATAATATCTGAATACGGTTTTAATTCAGCCCTAGTCTTTTGTAAAAAGAATAGGTAATTCTTCTTTGTAAAAAAGATTTTTTGTTTATTATTTCCTCTATTGTAAATATGATAAATATTATTGGGATAAAGTTTCATATTAACGATAAAAAAGATACTCGTTCCACGAAATGAGTTTCTATAAAGATAATCAAAATGAATTAGTTAATTTTATCTTTTTCATTCTTCGGTTATCCTATTCGTGGCACGAGGGGCTCTATTTTTTGTCACAAGGTATTTCAATATGATAATTGGATATTTGATTTTTGATATTTGATATTTGATTGATCTACCCCATCCACATTGTTCTATCAAGCGAGCGGTATTGGATAGCTTCGCTTATGTGGGCGGAATTAATATTCTCTTCGCCTGCCAAATCTGCGATTGTTCTTGCGACTTTTAGTATCCTGTCATAAGCACGTGCTGAGAGTCCAAGTTTGGTTATAGCCATTTTCATAAGCTCTTCACTTGCGGTATCTATTTTACAGAATTCCCTTATATCCTTTGACTGCATATCAGCATTGCTGAAAATATTTTTCTTATCCTTAAAACGTTTTAGCTGAAATTCCCTTGCTTTTATTACGCGCTTACGTATATCAAAAGAGGGCTCGCCTGTTGAGGTGGATGAAAGCTCCTTATACTTAACTGCCTGCACCTGTATGTGAATATCAATTCTATCAAGTAACGGACCTGAAATTTTGGACATGTATCTTTGTATCTGCTGCGGCTGGCACTGACACTCATGGTTTGGATTACCAAAATTCCCGCATGGGCAGGGATTCATAGCACTTGCAAGCATAAAGTTACATGGGTAATCTACTGAAATCTTAGATCTTGAAATTGTTACCCTTCCGTCTTCAAGCGGCTGGCGCATTACTTCCAAAACATTCTTTTTAAACTCCGGGAGCTCATCAAGGAACAAAACTCCGTGATGTGCAAAAGAAATTTCTCCGGGCTTTGCTGTGGGTCCCCCGCCCACAAGAGCAACATCGCTTATTGTGTGATGAGGTGAGCGGTAGGGTCTGATTGAAACAAGCGCAGTATTTGAAGGAAGTAATCCTGCAACTGAATGTATCTTTGTTGTTTCTAGCGCTTCATCAAATGACATAGGCGGAAGTATTGTGGGAATGCGTTTTGCAAGCATAGTTTTCCCTGAACCTGGCGGACCAACCATAATTATATTATGCCCGCCTGCTGCTGCAACTTCCAAAGCCCGCTTTACTTCATGCTGTCCTTTTACATCGGCAAAATCAACAATACTTTTCTGGTCAACATTAAATATTTCTTTTAAATCAACTTTAAACGGCTCAAGTCCGCCGCCGTTATTTAAAAACTCAACAACTTCCTGCAGCGTGCCCAATGGAAAAACATCAATACCTTCAACCATGGCTGCTTCCTTGGCATTTTCTTCAGGGACAATCAATCCTTTTAATCCCTGTCTTTTAGCTTCAATAGCAATCGGCAATACTCCCCTCACTGGCCTAAGCTTACCGTCAAGTGATAGCTCGCCAACAAATAGATAATCTGCCAGCATATCAGGTTTTATCTGTTCTGCTTCGCAAACAACACCCAGCGCAATGGGCAGATCAAAGCCGCTGCCTTCTTTTCTTACATCTGCGGGAGCGAGATTAATTGTAATCCTTCTGTTAGGGTAATGATAACTGGAATTTTTAATCGCAGCAATCACCCGCTCAGATGCTTCGGATACTGCTTTATCAGGTAAGCCAACAATTATAAATTTTGCGGGTATCTGTGTTGAAAAGTGAGTTTCAACCTTTACAATGAATGCATTTACACCAACTGTAACCGCGGTTAGAATGGGAGATATCATATTTAATTGATTAAGCCATAAAAGCTTTAATTTGGAATTTTATTAAAATATTTTCTGAAGCCTGATCTCTTTTATATCTTTTTCATTCAGCTTTGCGTCAAGAATCACAGTGTTATCAAATACATTTGTTTCAACTTTATCCAACAGCCTTATTGCCGCAGGCGGTTTTTTGCCGCTGATAGTTGATGAAAGCTTTGCAAGCGCAATTATAGCTTCCATACGGTTTTTAAGCTCAGTAGCAGAATTAATATCCTCACAAACATTCTGCATTACTATTTCAAGGTCATCTGTCATCTTCAGTGAAAATGAAACCGCACTGATCTTTTTATATATCGAATACAAATTTTCAGTATCATCATTTTGAGTAGTATCAGCCATGCTTAAGGAATCACCGCCGGGTAAGCCAGTTCTTTTCTTTTTGCTCATATCTGAAAAATTCTCAAATATTCCCCGTATAAAAAGTTTCTGGTTGGATATCATCCAAAGGTTCTCTTTGAATTTTATCGTTTCAATTTCTTTCAAAAGGTTAAAATTTGTAAGCAATCCGGCATTAGTAGTATCAGTAACTGTGAATGTATTTTCGATCTGTTTAAGATAATTGCTTGCGCAAAGGGTGAAATCATCCTTGAAATAAAAATTCAGGTTCGCATCAACCTGTTTATAAACCGTTATTCCGTTAGGATAGTCTATTTTTGTATAAAGGGTATCTGCTGTTACATAATCATTCACACGCTTGCGGTCAAATGTTCCTTTTACTACAATGGCATTATCACCAATCCATGAATTTGAAAAATACATCTCATCAATTCCGTTTGATATACTTACTCCCGTAGCCTGGTTTATCAGTTTCAAAAAACCGCCAAAATTCCTTTCAGCGCTGAATACAGAATCCGAAAGGAACTGTTCCCAGAACTTTGTATCGCGCATTTTTTTAAAATTGAAGTACATTACAAACTGCGGGTCAGATTGCAGAAGAGCAAGGTTTTGTTTAACATTTAAGGGAAGCGGGTCAGGATCAAGCTGCTTTGAACAATTAACAATTAACAATGAGCAATTAACAAGTAATAATAGATACGCAATGTTTCTTAATAACCGCTTTTTATTGTTCATTGGTAATTGCCAAATGAAAATTGTTATTAATAGTCTTTCTTTGAAAAATAATAAATTGAATATGCCATCGCAACCAGACAGAATAATACCGAGCTGATTGGTGATAGCCATGATATTGTGAATGAGCCTGTTTCTGCATTTAATGAGCTTTTCCACATGTTTATAGGGTCGCCTAGTATCATTGAATTTGTTATATCCCTGAACTCACCTGGTTTTGGAAGCAGGTAATATAGAAAATCAAATATAAATTTTACCGTTTCGTTTGTTACAAGACTGAATATAACAGCCTCTCTTACCGATAGCAGCGGACATAATACAAATATCATAAAGAAACTTACAAGTATTGCAACTATAGTGCTTTGTGTAGTTAACCCGATAATTACAATTATACTGTACATTACTGCAAATGCCAGTGTTATCCATAATATAGATAGCAGGAAATTTGGATCCCAGAACCCTGATTTTAAAGAAAGTATCAGCCATATTGAGCCAAGTAAAAATACCATACTTAAAAATACAAATAAAACTGCTCCAAGATATTTTGAGATAAGTATTGTTGCCCTGGAAATTGGCTTTGAAATAAGCAGGTCAATTGTGCCTTTTTCAAGCATAGAGGGTATGAATGATGCTGTTGATATCAGTGAAAAGAATATTATCAGGTTCCACGATATTGTAAAAAATCCCGTTTCAACCTGGTGAACAAGCATTTTGGAATCGGTTAAGCTCATCACGCCTTCAACAGAATCCATATTCACAAGAAATACCATAATTATTATAACAATGGCATAGAAGATATAATACCCTATAAAGATCTTCTTTGCCAGCGCTTCACGGAAAGTATTTTTTATTATTGTCAGCATATTATATCCTTAGTTCGTATTATCTTTCTTGATTACGTTAATAAATAATTCTTCAAGAGTGTTCGTTTTCTGGTTCACGGTCATAATTTTTATCTTACTTTCCCTCAGGGTGTCTATTATCCGGTTCAGGTTTTCAAGTCCTGATTCAGTATTAATTTCCTTATCGCCTATTCCCGCATTTCCGTCAATTGAAAGTACTTTTTGTTTTACTTCCATTGTAAGTGCTTCGACTGTGTGAATTGCAAATATATTTTCAGCTTTTGTCAGGTCATCAACATTGCCTTCTTTAATAAGATCACCTTTATTTAAAATGGCAACCCTGTCGCATATCATTTCAACTTCTGAAAGTAAATGTGAATTAAGAAATATCGTTTTGCCGCGCGCTTTTATCTGTGCAAGTATATCGCGAATTTCTTTTCTGCCGATAGGGTCAACGCCGTCTGTAGGCTCATCAAGGAATATCAGGTCAGGATCACTTAACATTGCCTGCGCAAGTCCAAGCTTCTGCATCATACCTTTGGAGTATTTCTTGATCTTTGTTTTACGCCATTGTGTAAGATTCATCATACCAAGCATTTCATCAATTCGCTTGGTCATATCCGTACCGGCGCTCATTCCGGAAAGCTGTCCGTAATATCCAAGCACCTGCTCACCTGTTAAATAATTGGGGAACCTGTGATTTTCAGGGAGGTAGCCTACTTTTGTTTTGGCTTTGTGGTTTTTTACATCTATGCCAAAGAGCTTTGCTCCGCCAAGAGTAGGGAAAGTGATGGCAAGAAGTATTTTTATAAGTGTGGTTTTACCGGCACCGTTGGGACCGAGTAAACCGAATATCTCGCCCTGCTCAACATTAAATGTAAAGTCATTCAAAGCATTAACCTTCTGCTTTGAAAACTTTGCGGTGTACTCCTTCGATAAATTCTGCGTTTCTATTACGTGCATATATATTATTATGATAAATTTCAAAAATAGCCGCAGGCTTTAGCCTGCGACACGCAGCCTGAAGGCTACGACTATAAAATTTTTACTTCTTAGTAAATTCTTTCAATAAAAAATCAAATTCTATTCGTGTTAATTCTAGGTATTATTAATTAATTTTAGTCTGGTAATTGAATATCATATAGACACAAATTATTACACTATTAGTTTTGTGCAATTTGTTTAAAAAACATCTCATAAAACAATCCGTTTTGAGTTAAGTGAATCTTCTCCGAAATTTACTAATATACCTAACTTGAGTTTTGTTGCTGCCAAATAATTCAATGTTTGTCTAATATCACTTTTTGTTAAACATTCTATTGCTTTAATTTCACAAACTATCTTTTCATAAACAATAAAATCAGCATTAAAACCTTTTTTAAGAACTATTCCTTTATAAGGAACTGAACATGGCGTTTCTCTGGTAAATGGAATTGAATTTAGTTGAAATTCGTATTCCAGTGCTTCTTTGTAAATTATTTCACTAAATCCTTTTCCTAAAGTTTTGTGAGCTTCCATGCAACAGCCAATTATCTTATAAGATTCCTCTTTGTAGATTAATTTGTCCATTTATTATTCTTATGAGGTTTCTCCTAATCACTATGTGCAATTTGTGTAATTAGTGTCCGTTTTTTATTTCTTAGTAAATTCTTTCAATAAAAAATCAAACTCTGTTCTTGTAACTATTGCGGGTTTTTCTTTTGATTCTCTGTAAGCGTCATTTCTTTCAGTTCTTCTGTCTTTAACTTCGCCCCAAAAACCCTCTGATGATAATATTCTTGAACCGCATTCTTTCGCAAATGAAGATACTTCTCTATCAGATGATACAACCTTTATGAGCTTTGGATTCTTAGATTTTTCTATCAGGTGTTTTATCAAACCATCGGCATTACCATAATCGGGACCAACACTCGTTTTGGAAAACTTAACATTAATATTATTTTCATGTTTATTCTGCCCAAAACCATCAAAAACCAAGGTACATTTTACACCTTTACCCCAAAAATGGCTTCTTAGCTTTTCTATCATCGTATCCACGCAGATCTCCTGTGACTGGGCAAGCAAAAGCCTTAGCTCAGTAACTTTATGCATCAGGTTGTATGCGTCAATTATTATGGTTTCCAATTATTAATATACTTCTTTACAATTAATATTTTGATTTCTTTAATCTATTTTTAATCATTAACAAAGTTTCACGCGGTTCATTTTTTCTTTGTTTAACCATAAAAGTATCAGAATTTTTTTCTAATAATTTTTTATATTTCTTCATTACTTTTTCATGGCTCACTAAATTCTTCTTATCATTACTCATTTCATAAGATCTCATCACTCTCATTTTTTCATCATCAGATAATTGACTTAAAAAAGAATCTACTTTTTTATTCGATCTATTAATTTTCACTATCTCACTATTTTTGCGAAGCAACCCGCCGCAGGCGCGGCACCATTTACGGCCTGTTCCTGTACATCAGCCTTGGGAACGGAATTGATTCCCTCACATGGTCAAGCTTGCAAAGCCAGCAGACTACGCGCTCAATACCCATGCCAAATCCGGAGTGCGGAACACTGCCAAACCTTCTGAGGTCCAGATACCATTGAAACGCATCCATTGGCAGATTATGTTCCTTAATTCTTGAAGTTAATAATTCCAAATTATCTTCACGCTCACTGCCGCCAACAATTTCACCATATCCTTCGGGAGCAAGTACATCAACACCGCGGACTATTTTGGGATTTTCAGGATCACGTTTCATATAAAACGCCTTCGCTTCAGATGGCCAGTTATAGACCATAACGGGTTTATCATAATCTTCAACAACAGCTTCTTCGTGGGGAGCGCCAAAATCTTCGCCCCATGGGAACGGTCTTATCTCATCTTCACCGCCATCAGCCTTCTTGCGTATGAGCGGAACATTCTTCTTATTTATTATCTCAACTGCTTCATTGTATGTAATTCTTGGAAATGGTTTTTTAACCGTTTCAAGCTTTGTTACATCGCGCTCAAGTATTGCAAGCTCTTTTTTCCTGTTGGTTAAAACACGCTCTACTATATATACTATAAAATCCTCGATAAGATCCATGTCATCATATATATCATAAAAAGCCATCTCGGGCTCTATCATCCAGAACTCTGTTAAATGCCTTCGTGTCTTTGATTTTTCTGCGCGGAAGGTTGGACCGAAATCATAAACTTTACCAAGCGCCATTGCACCTGCTTCAGCATAAAGCTGTCCCGTTTGTGCAAGGTAAACCTTCCCTAAGTCAAAGTAATCCGTTGAGAATAATGTTGTTGTCCCTTCAGCAGCATTTGGCGTAAATATAGGTGAATCAAAAAGTGTAAAGCCGTTATCATACATATAATCACGGCACGCTTTAATTATTTCTTCCCTTATCTTAATTATTGCTATCTGCTTTTGCGAGCGCACCCACAAATGCCTGTGATCAGCAAGAAATTCAATTCCGTGGTCTTTCGGTGTAATTGGGTAAGGTTCGGCAATCTGTACAATTACAATATCTTTTACATGAAGCTCATATTCATCTTTCTTTGGATGTTTCGCAACTGTCCCTGTAACAATAAGTGATGACTCCTGAGTTAACTTGCTGAAATCTTTCCAAACTTTTTCAGATACTTCCTTCTGTGATACAACTCCCTGAATTATGCCGGTACCATCTCTTAATTGCGGGAACATCAATTTTCCTGATGTGCGGATATTGTAAAGCCAGCCGCGGATAATTACTTCCTGACCAATGAAATCTGCAATTTTATCAATATAATAGCGTTTTTTCAAGACTTCTCCTTAATAAATATAGGTTTTTCCGTTGATAATATGGAAATTACCTAAAATTTGAGAGTGTTACAATGAAATAAAAGTGAAGTGGGGAAATAGTGAAATAGCGATAAGGTGAGCAAAAAGTTAAGAAGCAAAAAGAAGGAACACGAATTGAACGAATTAAACAAATTACACGAATCGAAAATTATCATTCCCGTAAAGATGGTAATATTAATAAAATAATTTATCGCTAATTATTTAATAAAAAAGCCTTAGGTCAAAGATTTCTTTTTAATAGTTCTTTTACGAGCATTAGTTTTTACTATCGGTTTAAGTGATTTAAATGAAGATGATTCCAAACTATTGCTTTTCATAAGATACTTTATTGCATCAATTGTTTTCATGCCTTTTACTTTGTCATAAAGAACTTCTTTAGCCTCCCAGACCTCAACTTGTTTTTTTGATATTACATTATTTCGTTCATATATTAACATTATCAATTACCTCCAATGGTGTTAGTATTCTGAATTTATTTTTATATCCCATTAAATTATTTATTTCTAAAACTTTTCTCTCTCTCTGTGTATGTTTGCAAGATGTTTAAAATTCCAGCTAAGCAATACATCAATATTGTTAACAACTGAAATTGCAATATGGTTGGCATCTGCTATCATAGTTTTGGGCAAAATTCCGCTCTGTATATACTTTAAAGATAATTTAATGATTGCATCAGACTCATGCTGTATTTTTACCTGCCTGATAGGATATTTTTGAAGTACTGATAGCAGCTTATTTCTTACTTCAGGATTTTTTGTTGCGTTAATCTCATTTATTACTACCTGTGAAATAAATACTCTGTATTTTTCGTTTTTAATATAGTTATCAAACAATTCCTTTGTGACTTTCATAAATTCCGGTGCATCAACTGCGAATAGAAAATTAATTACAGAAGTATCAAGATAGATGTCTAATTTTTTCACATAAAAAATTACCGAAAAATTGAGAGTGTTACAATGAAATAAATAGTGAAGTGGTTAAATACGAAATAGCGAGAAGGTGAGCAAAAAGTTAAGAAGCAAAAAGAAGGAACACAAATTGCACGAATTTAACTAATTTCACGAAAAGAAAACTTTCATTCAATCTAATTAGAAATTACAAATACAATTTCTTATAAACTGTAAAAACATTATTAATTGATTTTTATTATTTGGTATTTGATATTTGGCATTATTTTTTCACCGGTCTTCTTACAACATAATCACCGCTTATTTTATACTTACCGTATATGACATTATTCTTAATATTATCGCCATTATCTTTTTGTCTTGTGCCTGCCCACCATGCTGTTACATAAGTATCCTTTTTGGATTTAACCAATCCCTCAAAAATTATCACGTGAGCTTTCCATACAATAAGATCGCCTTTTTGCGCAGCAGATATATCTTTCACGCCAATTATAGGAAGTATATCTGTAAATTTATCCGTATCAACCAAGTCACGGCATAGTGCATTTGTCTTTGGTGTTTTGTAACCGGATTTATATAAAACATTCAGTGCAAAAATGTTGCACTTTGTTGAGCCGTTTAAAACTATTAAATGATTGTTAAGCCAGTAAAGGTAAGTTGAATCTACTTTAGGCGAGTACATTTCAACGTTTTGCTCGCTTGCAGCTATTTTCATTATTTTAGCACTGCCGGATTCGCTTACTTCAATTACTTCTTTGTTCCCTTCTTCATTATTACCTTCATCAGTTTTTTCTGTAGTTTCTTTATCGTCTTCTTCGGTACGTGAAGCTGGAAAGCAACCTGTTAGATAGACGCTTAATGAAAAGAATAACGCAATATATACTAATTTTCTATTTTTCATAACCCTTATATTTATATAAGCTATGCCAAAATAATCTAAAGTTACCATTTAAGCAAATGCTTATTATACCGAATTCAGGGTATAAATGAAAAAGCCTCATTTTTATTCAAAATGAGGCTTTTTTAATCTAAAAATTTACACTATCATTCTATCATTGGCAGTATAGCCTTTAAAAAATTATCAGGTGATCGGTTTGATTGGGTATTATAAAAAATAATTACTGTTACACCTGTTTTGGGTGAATGAACAGAAATATTATGAAACCCCGGATATGAACCATTATGCCCATAATAACCATCACCCAATTCAAACATAGCAAAACCATATTTTATACCCGGCTTATCAAGTCCCCATTTTAATCTTTCGGTTTGCGATTCCTTACTGATCATTGTCCCTTCAGTGAGAGCCTTAAGATATATCTTAATGTCAGCCAAAGTTGATACAATCGCACCGGCAGCCCAAGCCCAGGAAGGATCATATTTTTCGGTAACATCCACTAACGGGTAAACCCATGTGCCATCATCTTCACCGTACCCTCTCGGATAATTTCCCCACAACTCTGGTGTTTCTGCAAAATCGGTTTCCTTCATTCCAAGTTTTTCTATGATACGTTTTTTAATTTCCGCTGCAAGAGTGTTACCTGTTAACTTTTCAATAATCATTCCAAGCATGCAGGTATTAGTATTGCTGTAATGCCATCCTTTGCCGGGCTCAAAATACTTGCCGTATTTCACTGAAAAATCCACAAGCTCCTCAGGTTTCCATTTTCTTTTGGGGTTAGCCTGCATTAAGCTATCAAATTCTTTTGGCTCACTGTAATTATATAAACCGCTTGTCATATCGCCAAGCATTCTTATAGTAATGTTTTTTGCATTAGGTACTTTGGGGAAAAATCTTTCAATTGATTCATCAAGCGTAAGCAGATTTTCATCTACAAGCTGTAATAGTACAGTACCTGTAAAAGTTTTTGTAAGGCTTCCAATTCTGAACCTCATTCCACTTTCCATAGGGGTTTTAGTATCAAGGTTAGCAAATCCTTTAGCCTTTTCGTAAATGATCTTATCGCCTTTTGTGATACTTATTATCATCCCAGGCTGCTGAGCTGTTGTAAGCATAGAATCAGAATACTGTTCAATAAAAGCTATTAACTTTTCAGTTTGAGCATTACTTACTGATGATACAGCTAATAATATTATTACAAATAATAGTTTGGCGTATTTTGACATAATTAATAGTTCATATTTAACTTACTGCAAAATAACATTAATCTCTGTAAATTAATAAGCCATCCCTAACATCAGGAATGGCTTAATTTAAAAAATTTATTGGCTTAGTTTTTAGCCAAAACCTGTTCTTCAATATCATTTTTAGCCAGAGAAAAATTCATAATTGTAAAACCTGTTATAGCTCCTGAATTCGGATTAAACCTAATCAACAGATCTTCTCCCATGTCAAGTACTTCGCTTTTCTGAGGTTTACCGAAAGATACATATAAAACATCAGCTTTCTCATCATAATCACTATTAACAGTTTTATTGTTAGGTATTTTTACAATTTCTTTTTTCCTTTTATTTATTGTTTTTTCCATATTAACTTCCTTTTAAATGAAGGTCTTCTTGTAAAATAACTTGTTATTATAAAACCATAAATACTTAAAACTTTATAAACAACAACACAATATTTATGATTTGAAACAGTTTCTCTGATAAAATCTATTTCATTGTCAGTTTCAGGATGATTTTTATTAATATGTAACCATCTTTCATCTTCCAGGCAGATCTTTCTCTTTCTGTAATCATACAACATCGTTTGTCAAAAATAAAAAGAAAATACATTAATAAAAAAGCCATCCCTAGTTTCAGGAATGGCTTATTTTGCTTTAATGGAGAATATATGATATTAAAGCTATGGGTGCCGCTGTGTTACTTTTTGCCTTTTTACTTTTTACTTTCTTCTTTCTTCTCATCGTCAATCACTTCAAAATCAGCGTTTTCAACTTTCTTGTCATCAGGCTGCTGGCTTTCTGATTCAGCATTAGGATTTGCTCCCTGCTGCTCGCCATCCCCACCTGCGCCCGGAGCTCCGGTTGCCTGGCTATACATCTGTGTTGATGCTTCGTTCCATACTGCGTTCAAAGCTTCCATTGAGGATTTTATCTCATCAGTATTTGTTCCCTTTGCAGCTTCTTTCAATCTGCCAAGCGCTGTTTCGAGCTTACCTTTCATCTCAGGCGTAAGCTTCTCACCAAATTCCTTTATCTGTTTTTCGGTCTGGAATATCAGGCTATCAGCATGGTTCTTGGTATCAACTTCTTCGCGTTTTCTCTTATCTTCGCCTTCGTGCTCTTTTGCGTCTTTTCTCATTTTCTCAACATCTGCATCACTTAAACCACTGGAGTGTGTTATCTTTATAGACTGCTCCTTACCCGAAGCTTTATCTTTTGCGCCAACATGAAGAATACCGTTTGCGTCAATATCAAAAGTTACTTCAATCTGCGGTATGCCGCGCGAAGCAGGCGGAATTCCATCTAAATGAAATCTGCCAATTGTCCTGTTATCCAGTGCCATTGGACGCTCACCCTGCAGTATGTGTATTTCTACTGAAGGCTGGTTATCAGCCGCAGTTGAAAATACTTCTGTTTTCTTTGTAGGTATGGTTGTATTGGCATCAATCATTTTTGTCATAATTCCGCCAAGAGTTTCTATACCAAGTGAAAGCGGTGTAACATCTAATAACAGTACATCTTTAACATCTCCGGTTAAAACGCCGCCCTGAATAGCTGCTCCTATAGCTACAACTTCATCGGGATTAACGCCTTTATGCGGCTCTTTTTTAAATAAGTTCTTTACTGCTTCCTGTACTTTTGGTATTCTTGTTGAACCGCCCACGAGAATTACTTCATCTATTTGGTCAACCGAATATCCTGAATCCTGCAAAGCTTTTTTACATGGTTCCATTGTTCTCTGAATCAAGTCATCAACAAGTTGTTCAAATTTAACACGTGTTATTGTCATATCAATATGTTTTGGCACGCCGTCAATTGCAGTAATATATGGAAGCTTAACATCAGCCTGTGTCTGGCTTGAAAGGTCGCATTTAACTCTTTCTGCTTCAACTTTTAATCTCTGCAATGCCATCGGGTCTTTTCTCAGGTCAATGCCTTCGGTCTTCAGAAATTCTTCTGCAAGATAGTCCATAAGCCTCTGGTCAAAGTCATCACCGCCTAAGTGAGTATCACCGTTGGTAGATTTAACCTGGAAATTGCCAGTACCTTCAATATCATATAGCTCTAAAATGGAAATATCAAAAGTTCCTCCGCCAAGATCATATACAGCTACTTTTTCATCTTTTTTCTTTTTATCAAGACCGTATGCAAGCGCTGCTGCTGTAGGCTCGTTGATAATTCTTTTTACTTCAAGTCCGGCAATTTTACCTGCATCGGTTGTTGCCTGTCTTTGCGCATCGTTAAAGTAAGCAGGAACGGTAATAACCGCTTCGGTTACTTTCTGACCCAAGTAATCTTCAGCTGTCTGTTTCATTTTCTGAAGTACCATAGCTGAGATCTCAGGTGGTGAGTAAACTCTATCACCAACTTCTACTCTTGCTGTATCATTTTCACCTTTGATGACTTTATATGAAACTTTCGTGATCTCACTTGAAACCTCGTCATATCTTCTGCCCATAAATCTCTTTATGGATGATACTGTGTTTTGCGGATTGGTAACTGACTGCCTTTTTGCTGCTTGCCCCACCAGGCGCTCGCCGCTCTTGGTGAAAGCCACAACTGAAGGCGTAGTCCTGTGCCCTTCCGCATTAGGAATTACAATAGGGTCGCTGCCTTCCATTACGGCAACTACCGAGTTGGTGGTTCCTAAATCAATTCCGATTATTTTTCCCATAGTTTGTTTATTCTTTCTTTTATTTTAGACCAAGTCAATCATAAGTAACAAGGTCAATTAAATTTTTTATATTTTATTTAATTCTTCAAATTCCTTTAAAGCATCAACTTTCTCATCAAAATCCATTTCAGAAGCTTTCCTAAAAAGTTCTTTAGTTATCAAAAAACTTTTCAAACTTTCTTCTATTTTTCCTTCTGCCTGTAATATCAATCCTTCTTCTTTAATTATTCTTGCCGCGCAGTATATCTTTTCAGCTTCGGTTTCCTTGTTCTGGCTGAACACATACTGTATGCCATCAGCACCAAGTGACATTAAATGTTCCATTCCAAATCCTGTTACAAGTTTGCTTAAGTCGTCAAGTTCGGTTATTGCATCTGTATAGTTTTCCGTTTCCTTTAAAAGAGCAATTCTTGCCATCACTCTGCCAAACTCTTCTATCATCCGCATTATGTAATCTTTACCAGGCAAATTGGGTCCCATCTTGAGATTGCTTCGTCGCTTACGCTCCTCGCAAATGTTTTTAATAAAAATCAGCGCCGAAGGACCATCAACTCCGGCGCATTTAAGCCTGTTAAGGCATACTACTGCCTTAACTTACATCAATTAACCAAATAACTAACTATGAAACAATTTTATGAAGCGTGCATAAATTGAAAGCTTACTTTTAAAAACTTATCTTATAAACTTATTTTATAAACTTATCTTATAAACTTATCTTATAAACTTATCTTATTTCGATCTGTTTTTCAACAATTTTAGCTGATTCAGTTTTTGGCAATGTTATATTTAAAACGCCTTGGTTGTATTCAGCAGAGATCTTATCTGCAATTACTTCTGCAGGAAGTGTGAAGCTTCTTTGAAATGCTCCGTAATTCCTTTCAAGCCTGTAATAATTTTTCTTCTCATCCTTTTGTTCAGATTTCTTTTCGCCGCTGATATTTAACTCGTCGCCTACAAGACTGATCTTAATATCACTTTTATCAACACCGGGTACTTCAGCATGAACATATAAATTATCATTGTCTTCGGTAACATCAACCCTGGGAGTAAAAACCTTACTGCCAAACTGTTTAATGCCCCAATCACCAACAAATGGTGGGTTAAAATCTTCAAAGAATTTTTTGAGCTTCTTATCAATATTAGTTACATTTGATGCTGAAGCTTCTGAAGCCGGTTTAAAATTTACAAACGTCATTTTTAAAATCTCCTAATAATGTTTTATTATTTTTTTGTTTTGTGAACACTCAGTATATATACAATACCCGTGCCAAAGTTTTTTGCTGATTAAAGGATCTTTTAGCGGTTTTCGATAATCTTAAATTTGACAATTTATACACAAAAATGGCATAATATACACTGTAATGAAAAATTTTCCGATTTAATGTGTAATTTTGTCACTGCTTGATTATTAAATAAATATTCACTTATTTTGTATATTCACTTCCAATTTAAATCAATAAAACTATGCAAAAAGATATTATTTTCACAAATAAGGCTCCTGAGCCAATTGGTCCATATTCTCAGGCAGTAACTATAAGCTGGGAAACGCAGCAACTGATATATACTTCAGGTCAGGTAGCAATTGACCCGGCAACACGTAATTTTAATAATGGTGAAATTAAGGAACAAACCAGGCAGGTATTGGAAAATCTTAAAGCAATTTTAAGCGTAGCAAAAAGTAACCTTAAAAAAGTGATAAAAACTACTGTTTTCCTTAAAAGTATGGATGACTTTGGCTCTATGAATGAAGTCTATGCAGAATATTTTGGTGAATCAAAACCGGCACGCTCAACTGTAGAGGTCTCAAGGCTGCCTAAAGACGCACTGGTTGAAATTGAAGTTATAGCATATATCTAACGGAAAATGACTCCCAGGGAGTATGGGCTATAAATGTGTGACCGCAACGGCAAAACGGCTTTTATTGCACGCGGGCAATTGCACGTATTTAATTTCTATGGTAATAACCTAGAAAGAGCGACACGTGTTTTACAAAACTCGCTTGGAGAGAAATATTTAATGAGGTCATGCATAAGTTTCACGACTCCGTAGGAGTCGCACGTATATACAAATGCATGACCCCTCCCGCAAATCGGATCCTTCGTAGCTGAGTTAAAAAAATATCTTTACAGCTTAATGACGAATGCGCCAATAAGATTAAGCTGTTTTGAGTAAACATATTTGAAATTGGCGGATTTAATGGCATAATTAAGTCCTACATCTAGATAAAATAAATTCAAAATCTGAAATTGTTTACCCAATGAAAAACTTGAGTATTCATATGCAAAAGACGAAATACCCCCAAGGCTTACTCCCGCAAACCATGATTTATAATTGAATCTGTAATATAAACTATACCAGATTTCCGGATACAAATTTTTTATCTCCCCAAAGATCACAATTGTGTCATTTCCCGGGTACTGAATTTCTGTGACACCTAAGGTGCTGCCTTTGAAATCATTTTTACCGATTTTTATTCCCATTTCATGCGATGGGTTAAAGTTATAGCCAATTCCAAATTCAAGATAGCTCAGTGACGTTTCACCATATATTTCATCATCAAGGTTATAAGTATAACCTGAAGCAGCTGTAAGGTTCCAGTTAAAATCTTTCTTTTCCTTTAGTTTTGAGTCCTGGGATGAAATACTACTGATAATCAGGAATATCAGAATTATCAGTGTTTTTAATTGTGCCTTCATATTATTTAATTTATTTAGTAAGTACTTGTCTTTTTTTGGCCCGCATCAGTCCATCAGACCAACCACATAACTTTCTGCTCGGAAGTCTCCGGGTTCAGATGTCAATTTAATAATGGCTGCTTTCCAAAAAAGAATGACTGAGAATGATATTTGTATCACAGTGAAAATAAAAAGTGCCGGAGAATTTCATAACTACATCAGGTTAAGTTATAAGCAGAAATAGGTAGTGTATCACAATTTATGATACGATAGAAATTGGCATTTTAGGACAGACAAATGTTATATTTGTCTTATGGCAATAACACTTGTTATCTGTTCCAA
>JAYTUN010000102.1:0-24900 GCA_043744495.1 Ignavibacteria bacterium | reverse complement strand
TAAATTGATTTATACCCGCTATCAGCAAGTACATTATCATGCACTTTTGAGTAATGATACTCCCAAATGCTTTTAGATTTTATGTGATTTAGAAGTATTTGTCCGCGGTCAATGTTCCGCTGGTTTACATCATATTGTGATTGAGCAAGTGAGGTAAGAGTAATGAATAATATTGTAATTCCGGCAGTAATTTTCATGAAATCTTTTTGATTATTTCTCAATTAAGGTAAGTTCATAGAAATTATTCTAAAATGCAAGAGGGGAAATTTGGGGTGGGTTCATTAAAGTAGTAACAATAGTATCTAAATTATCTATTAATATTTTATTATTGCTTTAGATAAAAAACCGGTTTAACCGGTTGTTTTTTGATTAATAATACATGGAAAAGAAATTAATGCAATGTTGAGGCTTTTATCTCGTGATTAATACCTAAAAACATAATGTTGAGAACCCATATACTGTATTTTTAGTCCTGGTACTGTTTCGAATATAAAATATGGTAGTTTTATAAAAGTAAATTTATTTATCTTACGATATATCCTTTAATATCTTCCTCCCGTGGTCTCAATAATTGAAAGCCAAACCCATTATTTAGTATTGTTTGCTTGTAATGATTATCATCAATATCCTCATATGATAAATCAATATTTGCATCATAATCTTCGGGTCTGGGGTTAACATTTTTGTCTTTTATTTTCTCTAAGTTAATACTGTATGTTTCACCTTTTCTTAATTCTCTTATTGGATATGAATCTACAGTTACATTATCATGCTTATCGTGTATTATTAAATTAAAATTATATGCTGTTTCACCATTATTAATTAGGCGTATTTCCCATTTTCCACCACCTCCGCCGCCACCAGCATTTTGTATTATAGGCATAATAGCATGTTTTCTTTTACGTTTTTCGAATTCAAATGATTCCAGATTTATTGAAATTTGTTTTGTTAATAATTTCACCTCTTCTGTTTGTTGTTCTGCTAATAATGCAAGGCTATCAATTTGAATTTGTTTACTTTTATCTCTTCTGAACAAAACAATAAATCCAGCAATTGCCCCAGGTATTGCAATTAATGCTGCAAAAGCCTGAATCCAATCAGTTAAAGCAATGCCATACGGATAAATACAAGTAGAGTCCATATATCAATAAAAATTTATTAAAAAAGCCGGTTATTAACCGGCTAATTTACAATATCGATGTATTTCAAATCTTTTTGTTGCAAACCCTGACATTTAACTTTGATTCGGTTTTTAATCAGTTTCCCTGGGTACTTTTGGTTTAAATAGTGTACAAGGCAATCAAAGTTTTTTAAGGCTTTTACCAGATGTTTATCATAAGTAAAATACGCTTTTTGTTCGGTATTTTGTATCTTATCGTTACACAAATAACGAGATCTTCTGGATAAAAGCTGTAATTTTTTATAACATAAAAATATATCTTCTGTTAACTTACATTTGTTATCTCCAGGTTTGTAAGGATTCAAGCAATTATCAATATCTTCATGTGATCTATAATGATGATTTATTTGAGATGCAATATGTGCATTTACAAAATGAACAGCCGAATAGAATACAGTTGTAACCTGCCAATCATAACAATCTTCTATGCTGTTAATTTTTTCTAAAAATGATAAATTACGGTTTGATTGAGTAATATGCTCGGTAAAGTCTGCCATTAGTTATAAGGGTTTTAACTTTTTAATACCTGTAAAATATCTGCATAATGTGGTGGTAAAGTTAATCTATCACTTTCCTCAACGATAGTAGATGAAATATGAAATCCCTTTTCACTAAATTTTGCATTTATCTTTGCTTCCGCAATTATCAAAGCATTTTCACAACTTTCATCATCGTCTTTTATTTCAGCCCAAACCAAAATCTTAGAATTAGTTAACCTGAATGCCAATTTAATTGGCATGTTGGTTACTATCAAAGGCATTACTTCGCTAATATATGATTTTGTGATTGTAGAAACATAATGCTTAAACAATAAGTCACGGTATGTATCAATTACAGCATCTGTATCACCTGATTGCAATGAATCATAAACTTTAACTTTTACTTCATCTGCTGTATTAGTTTTCAATTGAAGTTCATCAACACGAATACCATGTACAGTTTCTTTAATAAATTTATTAAACCATGAATCGTTTGTAGTGGCAGTTTTTGGAATTTTTGTTTTTGTTTCGCTCATAATTTTAATAAGTAATTCATTTTTCCATTAGAAAAAATGAATGTATTACTAATAATTAAACAAATCTATCACTAAATTTGTTCTATGGAAATCACGTTTTTATGTTATTTTTGAGAGAAAAAGAGAATAATTGATAAACTTATCCGATTGTTACCTACCCCTTCCCTCATACAGTGTGCAAATATATGAATAATTTTAGAGATGTCAAATGAAGTTTACAATATATTGGAAAAAAGGGCTAAAAAACTATATAAATAGCATATTTATTTTTATATCTAGACCAATTCTTCTTTACAAAAAAGATTAAGGTAAGTCAATACACAGTTGGATGCATTGACTTGCACAAAATAATACACCAAATCTCTCATTTATATTACCTGCGAATTATCGTTATCTGAATGCCCATTTAATAGATCCTGACCGGTTCACAGCTTCAGAGATTGAAGATTTCAATTCGGATATAATTATATTTTCAACAGGTACTATAGCCTCAATTTCAACTGACTTTGGAATCAGAAATTCACCCCCACTCCAATAAATCATAAAACTTCATCGCATAACCGGCTATTAAGTTAGCTTTATCGAGTCCGTTAATTATCTTCCTTGCACCAAACCAATTTGATTTACTACTACCAAGTGGAAAGAACTGCTCTAATTTGTAACCTGTGAACCAGCCGTTTAACATTCCTTTAAATGTTACCTGCATATCACAGTCTATATCATTTATGATCATTTCAGGGTCGTTAAATAATCTTAAATCTTTATATAATTTTAATGATGCCAGCTTATAGTTAAAATCATGTGTAAGCTGAACAACCCTGCCCCTTCCGTAATATGCCGTGCCAACTTTTCCGTAAGGAAAAATTGTTTTAAGCGCCCCCGGATTATTCTTCAGGTAATAATTGTAGAGCGCACTTACCCTTTTGCTCTCAGGCTTTATCCAATAGCCTTCAACCACGGGAGCGAATGTATCATTTGATTCATGCATTGATGTTCCAAGTATATAAGCAAGCCATCTTAAGCTTTTCATTTCTTCATCAGCTTCAAATGCATCAGTTATAAGAAAAATATTCTTCTTCCTGTTCTCGCCAAGCGGCTTCTGAAATATTCTTTTGTAATTATCGCTGAAGTGATCTTTATTTATTTTTTCCATAATTTTGTCATCCTTGGTGACCTTCCTGTGAAAGCAGGTGAGAAGGATCTAATGATTTAAAATTTACAACCACAACTCTACCCTGTGAGGGGGAGCTGTAGGGGGTCTCTAAAAAAATCATCTGCCTTTGAGCCTTAATGAAGTGTATTGATAGGTTCATGTAAGTAGTTTAGATGTGTTCCTGCTTTTTCAATTGATTAAGCAAGGGTCCTGAATATAATTACTTATGTAATTTAATATTCTAATAAGGACAGTAAGTCTCATTTAAGTTCTTCGTATTCGCAGAGTCTCTCCGAAGGATGACTCTGCGTTGAAAATAACGAGATTTATTCGGAGACTCAAAGGCAGTAAAATATTATTTTTTATTGTTCGTTGCTCATTGCTCATTGTTCATTGTTCATTGTTCATTGCTCATTGTTCATTGTTCATTGCTAATTGCTAATTGCTCATTGTTCATTGACTCTGTCTTTCGCCTCAACCACAAACTTCAATCCCGATGCCAATACTATAATACCTGAAATTCCCCTTACCCATATTTCAATATTATCGGGCAGGAAGTCAATTACAGTTGGCGCCTGGTTTATTGCAAGCGATGCCAGCATAATCCCGCCCCAAAACGTTGTCCGCCAGTTCTTCCCTAAAATTTCTTCTAATATATTCTGCATACCATATCTCCTTTTTTTGCTTTTTATTTATTATTTATTATTTATTATTTATAGTTATTCAGCAAACCCCCATCGCAGATAAATGTAATCTCAAAGTTCTTCGATTTATCATGATTATTTTGATATGAAGGATCTAGTCCCCCCTCGATGCTTTTTTCGTCCAGCGATTCTGCTTGGCGGGATCAAACTGAAGGGGGGACTATTTCTATACCAATCATAAATTCACAATTATTCATTTGTCTAAAATTCTCGATATTCTTTAATGGGGGTTTTCCTTTTTACTATTTTCACATTTCACGCTTGCCTTGCGAAACTGTAGTTTCGAAAGGTTTGATGTCTCACGTTTCACTTTCCTGTTATCAAATTAACAATTGCCCTTATTGTATTCACAACTCCCGCTATCCAGTTCAAAAATCCAATAGGGTCTTTTATCTTTTCAAATTCTTTTATATGCTCTTCTATCCTTGCACGGTATTTTTCAGCCTGCTTTATCCAGTAAATAAGCCTTTCTTCGGCATAGTCAGTGGTTAATCCGGCAGGAAGAGGCAATTTTCCCTTATTGACCTTCTGCCAGTACTCTCTTTTCTTCTCTGCTCTTGCAAGCGCTAGTACATCAGTTTCACGGTGAATGCTTATTGAATTGTTTGTTGAAAAATTTGTTGAGGTGTTTTCCATAATTTTTTTTTCTTTCTGTTTTGTTATTTGCTGTATAATGTTTATTTATTATTTGCTATTTGTCTTTTTTTATCTTACAAGTAAATAAGTTATTGAAGGTTTTGTTACAGCTATAGTTATTAATTGTGAATTCAAAGCGCCATAAACCTGGAGATAATACTTAGTGCCCGGTATTGGGTTATACAAAGTAAATGTTCTGCTCAATGGCTTTGATTCCGGGAAATACCTGTTGCCGTCATTGAATTCTTTCCAAACTTCAGTATAAGAAGCAGGTATATCAACATTCAGTTCGTTAACTACCCTAATTATGGCAGAATCTCTTGCATTAACTCCTGTAATTTCTGAGAAAGGAAACACCAGGCTGCAGTTATATGTTATTATGTACTGTCCCCTTACAGGTAAAGTGATAGTATCACAATCGTTCCATACATCAACAGCAAATACTTCTACAGGCGCTTCATCAAATGTCATATCAGCATGATTCATAACCGTAAAGCTATCTCTTGCAGTTATCACTCCGCTTTCATTTACTGATGTGTAGTACCATTTCCAGTCAGGGTAGGGCAGCGGGTTTATCCAGAACGGTTTTTTCAATGTCAAAAACCGGTATTTGTTTACAGGCTCGCCAAGAATATTCCATGTAGAATCTTTTATCCCTGTATAGTTCTTCGATGCTATGCTATCCTGTTTTAAAATATCAGTGTTTAGGTTTAGTCCTGTACCAGGCAACCATGAAAAGTGAGAGCTGTTCATATCAAACAACTGACCGTTGCCGCGCTTTGCTATCCTGAATGTGCCAAGGTTTCCTGTAGTATTAAAGTAAAGCTTGTTATCACCCGTGTTATAATAAACATACTCGCGCTTAAGGTAAAGAGAATCTCCGGCTGAGCGGAACAGCAGCGATGTGTTTGACATTGCCGAATAATCGGCGTACCACGGCGATGTGCTGATTATATATGGCTTGTAGAATGTATTACTGGTCAGGCTTCCTGAATAAAGCCAGTTGCCTGTTGATGTCACGTTCCAATTACCCGAAGTGTTTTTGCTTCCAGTAATAGTTTGTGTTGTGCCAAGTGTTACATAATTACTGTTAAGGTAATTAAAGATATTCCCTGTTAACACGCTATCAAACCACTGCTGCTCAACCCCCGAAAGCCATAGTTTAGCATACTGGAATGCGGTAAATACCTTTGCAATGTAATTGCCGGCAGTGCCAATTTCATTTACTGTGATACCTGTTATTTTATCAGCAGGATAGCTGTGAGGGTACTTGGTAAATTCAATATTTCCGCTCTGCCCTGTTAAGGGAGTGCCCGTCGCATTCACCAGTCTTATCGGAAGAGATGTAAACTGGCTATACACAGAAACGTGAATCATCAAAAGTGAAATAAGTATGAATATTATTTTTTTCATATTGGGAAAATTGTTTTTTATTTATTTAAATTCCCCTCTTGTCTATGACCCCTTCGGGGAGGGTGGTGTCCGGCAACTGCCGGACGGGGTGTGTTAAGTAAGGTTATTGATTTTTTCTTTTTTCTTTTTTTCTTTTTTTCTTTTTTTTTGTCCTTTTCTTTTTGTCCTTTTCTTTTTTGCTTTTTTACTTTTGCCTTTTTACTGTTTGCACATTGCTAATTGCTTCCCTCTATCGGCAGCCCCGTTCCGCCGCCAGGCTCGCTGTATCCCGGAGGGAACCATTTGAGGTCAGTCTCAAGTCTTGCCGATTTGAATATTAATATAGGCAGCCTGTGTGTATATGCTTTTTTTCCGCCTTTGTTAATGCCAAGCTCAAGAGTTTCATTTGCGAGTATCACCTCAAATTCGCGCCAGGGCGCGTCGCTTCTTGGCTGTAATATTATCTTCCATCCCGATCTTGCCGCATCGAATATTTTTTTAACCACCCCATAAAGCGCCTCACCGGTAATAAAGCGGTTATAATTTAATGTGAAGGTTACTATATACCCAATAATAAGCTGTGCATTAATAATATCATGAGCTTCGCCGTTAATGCCGATAAGCTCATGTGATATTTTCTTTACTTCGTATGTTTCAACAAGTCCGCCTGCATTTGTAAGCGGCAGTGTAAGGGTATATTCAGGCTCTTCGGAATTAGCGGGATTATAAATTTTAACCACAGGGGTTTGGTATCCGTTTATTATGCTCATTTTTATTTGAAAGGAATTATTTTTTTGAAAAATTAATTTTAACTAAGGCTTAGTAATTCTAAATTGATTATCTGATTATTAAGGTCAATATCACGTATAGCGTTTATGTAATATCTGATATTTTCTTCGTCGTTTAAAATTACCGTGCTCCAGTTCTTCAGGGGAATATTATTATCTAAAACTATTTTAACTTCTTTTCTTTTTTGTATTCCTTTTATATATCTTCTGTAATTTATAGAAGCATTTTCCTGCACGGGAATAAAATCATAATTATCACCATTCCCGTTATGAACTCTTGAACAATTAAAAATTCTACAGTATGCCATTCCTCCTGAATCTGCACTACCGCTTCCGCCAATTGGATGCAATTTCCCGATTGGACGACCCGAAGAAAAATTATAATGATATTGCTTTAATTCAAATTCCTTAAAATCTATTTCTCTTAATACAGTTATTTCTGTTATTTGTGAGTCATTTATATAATCCAGAACTCTGTTGTTAAGAGTTAGAACACACGAAGGGTAAAGATCACTTATAGAATTATCTGTATCACTGCTGTAAGAATTAATTGAGTTAAAGAAAATGCCGCTGCTGTAATCTACTTTACTGAAAACAAGGCTCCTGTACTTCAAAAACAGCCACTCAAGCCGTGAAGCAGTAATTGATTCACTTATCTCTATTATTTCAGGTACTATCGGAGTTTCATTTTCAAGGTCGGTAAGAAAGAATATATTGAAAATGAACTCAGGTTCAGAAGTGTTTTCAGTACCCGGATTTAAATACATCTCAAAGTTAAAACCCATTCCCTTTGCAAGCTCTTTGAAAGTTTCCCAACGGCTTATATTTGCCTGACCTGTAACGAAATTCCTGTAATCACCCAATGCATAACACCATTGTGTATTGCTGTAAAGTTCCTTAAGCCTGTTAAGGTAAGTTTTCTGCGGGAGATTGATAAGTACTATATCAGAGGTCAACCCTGAAAAATGCCTGTATATATATTCTTCAAATGTAAGCTGTTCACCGTTTGCAAAATTTATCGTTGAGTTCGCCGCAGTATCACACCGCTTTGCCCATTCTATAAGTATATCCTTACACGTAAGTTTTGCGTGATACCTGTTTTGCGTGTATGTGTAATCAGCGAAAATTTGTGACTGCTGCGCGATACCTGAAAAGCTTTGAATGCCTATTTTTATTATAACAAGGTAATAGAAATCTCTTTGTTCGCCCAGGAAAAACTCTCTTATACTGTTACCGGATTGCGAGGTTTCGCTTTGCAATAAAGATATGTTCAGATCAAAATCACCTGCCCTGTATGTACCAATGCCTGCGGAATCCTCAGTCTCAAACCTGAATACTGGCAGCCCGTCTGCGGGAATATAATTCAGCGTGAGCCTGTCAACAAATTCCCTTGTCTCAAAATAATTGTTACCTCTGTATTTCTTAATGTAAACTGGCATTAAAGGTCAATACCTCCTCTTAGACTTCTTGTTCTTACCTCAACTTCAAATGCTTTTGTAAATGTAACCGGATTTTTGATTATTACCTGGTTTATCACTCCGCCTCCGCTGCTGCCAATGCTGTTATTGTTCAGTTGTGAATTCAATGGCATGGATGACCTTCCAAAAATACTGCCAATACCTGTTCCCGCAGCTGCGCCAAGCGGACCGCCGAAAATTCCGCCTATTACTCCAAGCAATCCACTGAATAAACCCCCAAAACCGCCTCCACCACTTCCAGTAATAGAGCTTAATATCTGCAGTATTACCTGAACAGTTTTCGCAAAGCTTGTATCCATCAATCCCATATTGCCAAGCATTCCTCTAGTTGTTCCAAGCATCATATCAAAGTACTTCACCATTTCACCTGCATTATTATTGCTCCTTTGTATTGCTGGATTTTCTTTTACAGGCTTTGCAATGCTTCCGGATATAACGTTGTTTCCTGAAACACTGCTGCCCGAAACATTACTTCCTGAAATATTGTTTAGTGTATTGGGAAAAATTTTTCCGTATTCTGCGGTGAGCCTGTTCAGACTTTGAGTTAGTTCACGTATATCTGTTTTTATACTTTCCATTTTTTTTGTGTTGATAAAATATTTTAGTTAGCTGATCTTAATTTCATTAAGTATTCCATCTTAGCCTGCTGTAGATTTTCAAACGCCGTCATTTCCCAGAAATCAATTTCCCTCATCCTTCCGGCTTCGTTAGGATTTATTCCATAATATTTTGCCATTGACCATATCATATACTTATACTCCATTCCTACGGGAATCTCAAATCTATCAGGCAGAAGCATTTCATTGCCAAAATTTTCCGGCATTGCATCTTTGAATCTATTTATTTCTAAGAGTTCTTCAGCGTAAGCAAAAAAAAATCAGTTATAACTTCCTTTATTAATTTCAACGAGTTCTTATGAAGCAAATCATCAGTCTTAATTTTCGTTTTTTCCTTTTCATCTGTTGATCTCAGTATATTATTCAGAACCTCAGCCATAAATCCTGCATCTGTAATAATTTCGAATAATACGAGCGCTTCGGTATCACCTAAATATTTTTGCAAAGCAGTTAGCTTAGGACTCCTCAATACTTCTTCAGCTTTTTCAAGATTTACCTTCAGCTTATGTATTTGCTGCTCAATACCCGGATCTTCGCTTTCATCCAATTGCCGAGCTGCTTCCTTTATCTGTGTAATTTCATTTTGTGCCGCATCCAGCTTTGATGTATCAATACCAGCGGTATATTTATAATGAAGCTCACGGTATTTTATCAGCAGAGGAGAAGCTTTATGCAAAAGGTTCAGGTCAAGCTCCCGCAATTTATATTGATTATCTTTAAATGTATAAGTTTTATCCATTGATGATTTTTTATTGTTAATTGTTAATTGTTCATTGCTCATTGTTCATTGCTCTTTGATAATTGTCATACATCCGTTTCCACTATCAAATGCTCCTGTTCAGCAGGTATTGTTACCGGACCCGAAGTCCTAATATTAATTCCTAAAGCTGATTCAATCGCAGTAATATTCGCTGCTGAAAATGTTACGGGCTGTGACTGCACAATTGAAACTGATTCATATTTCATAGCTTTCGTGCCGCCCGGTGTTTTAAAATGCATCTGTGGAGTTACATCGGTTATCTTGAAAACTTCCTGGTGCTTGCCGCCTTTAATGCCTTCGTACTTTATTTCAAGATGAAGCTTGCCCCTTGTACCGAAAGCAAGGTAATCCGTTATAAGCTTTGATGTTTCCATCAGTACCCCTGATGTTTTACCCTCGTACTCTTCATCCTGCCCATATGTCCTGCCGTCTTCGGCTTTGAACTTTTCGGTGTTGGCATCAATATCCACCTGTGATTCAAATATCAATCCGCAGTTCAGGGCGTTCACCCCGTTTGCTATACTGCCCGGGATTGCAAGATTCCCGTCCAGCTCTATAATTAAAAGCTGGTTGCCGCCTTTATCTCTTAATGCTTGTGGCATAATTTATTATTGTTTAATTTTAAAATTTGTTGTAGTCGCAGCCTTTAAGATGCGGATTTGGATTACAATAATCCTGTCATATCGCAAGCTGAAGCTTGCGGCTACTTTTATTTTTATTCTTAATTATTAAATACCTGTAATTCAAATTCAATTCTCGGAATTATAAACTCACCGCCTTTGTAAGATTTATCAAGTCCTGTTACTTTAATATTATGAATATTCGATATCGTGATCCCGTCAGAGATGTACTCCAAACCTGCTACTGAATCATCACTCAGAATTTTACATAACCCGAAAAGCTTTTCATCAATCAGTTTACTGTAATATTCCAACGGCTTTTTAAACAGCCTGAAATGAAATTCAATTGCAGTTATTGCTTTTATTTCACCTGATTCATTATCTTCAATCTTAATTTCGTTTAGTTTTAACAGGTAAGTACTTTCCATCAGGTTTGCCGGCAGGAAATCCATATCGAAATTAATATCAGCGGCTTTCAGCCTTTCCACTGCAGGTAGAGCGATGTTTAACAGTGCAATCTTTTCTGTAACCCATTCATTGATAACTTTATATAACATTTCTTTGCTAATTTATTATTTTTTGAAATATTTATTTTAAAATTCTGATTGTTGATGTGGTATTGTATTCATTGCCGTTTAGATTACCGCTGCCATCCTTATCTATCCAAATCCTTATTTTATTCAGTAAGCTTTCATACTCACCCTTAAAGTATTTCATCTTCAGGTGATACTGGTCATTTTCGGCAGTGAACCTGTCAAGCAGTATCAGCTCAAGCCATTTGTAAGAAATAAGTTTCTCAATTCCGGTATCACATAAATAAGCTGAGTAGTCAATAGAGCCTCCTGTTATAGCGACATTCAGCCTGTAGTAAAGAAATGATTTGCTTATCATAAATGTTACTATACCCACTGCTTCAGCTTTTCTTGAATCAATGGATTCCCATATTTCCTTATCATTACTGCCTTCAAGGAAAAATGTTTTAATTCCGTCAGGGTTGAATATCTTTACATCAAGCACATATCTTAGCCTGGCTGCTGCATCTTCAGGTGTTGGCTCAGTAATATGGTCGCTAACTTCTGTAATTCCGGAATTTCTTATCACAAGCTGCGGCATAATTTCTGCAAGATTGAAGCCTCTTGAGCTTAGCTCCAGTTTCACTTCATTTACAGCCTGTTGCTTTTGTTTTGAATAATCCGTTTCCTCAGCCCATAGAAATCTGGCAAGCTCAGGTATATATCCTTTAATATCTTCTTCTGTTAAATGTTCTTCTAATGGCATTGTTGTAAAGTTTAAGTTATATTGGCTTAAATTATCTGCTGTTCTTCTTTTCAGTTTGTCTGCTGCTGTTAATTTTGCTATCCCTTGAAAAAAATTTATTCCTGAAATCGTTTCGTTGTTTATCATTTAATAAAATTACTCCCGCAGTTACAAGCTGGTAAAGCTGGTTATCGTTTATGGATTCAAATTTTCCGGTTGGAGTTCTCTCTCCATTTATAAGTACAAAGCCTTCTTCTTTTATTAACCGTATCTTTTCATTATTCCGGTTAAATCCCTCACCGTATAAATTTGCTACAACCATTATGCTTTCACCATCAATCTGTGCACTATAACCCATTGAGGAATTAAGAATGAAAGGATTTACTTCATAAATTTCGTTCTTATTGGTATTTGTATTGGTATTTGTATTATTGCCCATTATTTCTTTATACTTTTTTCTTTCTATTTTTTTGTTAGATTTTCCTTTCCCTGCTCTTTGTAATATTAAGAGCAGGGTAGGGAAGTATAAAACGTAAGGATTATTATCGAAAAGGTAATATTTTACGTTGTCTTCAATTCAGCAACTTTGATAAGCTTATCAGGCGCAGCTTTTTGCCAGTTGCTACCTGTTGCAAGCTGCGCGAGGGTCGGATTTTCAGGTGCAGTATTACCCCATGCAACGCCGGGGGTATGTACCATACATGATACCCTGGTTATTATTTCATCTGTTCCGCCTGCCTGCTTTGCGTCACGGGTAAGCTCAAGATAAATACCGCCTGTCTTTATCACATTTTTATTGCTCATTGTGCTGCCTGCACGGTCCCTTAACTTATAGACCATTGAACCTCTTCCGCCAAGAAATGTTGAGTAAACTCCGGCAGTTGCTGTTAAGTCGTCATCTGCATAAGGCATTAAACCAAGTATCTGACCCGGATTGCCGGTTACAAATGTATTGTTACCAACCGGACCCGCAGGAAATGTTATAAGGTTATTTGTAACTGCATCACCGTGAACTTTTGAATGCATTAAAATAATATTCAGCATCCTGTGCCAGTCACCCAGCTTATACTTTGCGGCAAGCACGCCTGCATTTGAAATTGTTGCACCTGAATATGTGTTGCCTGTTGAGTGGCTTGAAGCAAGCGCTGTTGCAAAATTGCCTTTTAATATGTTGATGGCTCTTTTCTGCAATGCATAAGCCCAGTACTCGCCAATGTGAACTGCAATCTCTTCTATCATATCGTTGCCCCTGCCAGCAACCGTGTTCACAAGCTCCTGCGCACCCCAGCCTTTTTCAAGCTCCATCCACGAAAACCTATCCTTGTATGCCGAGAGCTTGTTAATTGGAGTTGTTGATGAAGTTGTTATCTGGTCAGGGTCTGATGTATCAACATTCCATTGCGGAAGGTTGCCAAAAGTTCCGGTTTGATTCGGGTCAACAACTTCATCCGGCGCTTCTGTCATAAATCCCGAGCCGAAAAAACTCAAAGCTTTGGTAAATGTTCCTCTCAGTGTAGCCTTAAAGGTCTCACTCTGGAATTTACCCGCTAAATCATCCAATGTTAATGATGCCATAATGTTTCTTTCTTTGTTTAGTTTGTAAGTATGGTTAATTAAAAAATCTAAATAGTAAAAAGTAAAAAAGCAAAAACAGAATACAAAAATTTAAATGCTATTATATTTTTATGTTATTTAATATTCACTATTTGTTCTTTGATATTTACTATTTGTTATTTGATATCAGGCTTCTCTGCCAAATTTCTCCCTGTAAAGCTTCCGCCAAAGCGCAGGTCTTTTTTTGCGAAGATCTTCCTTTTCCGTGTAACTAAGCTCATCCCATTTTGCGTTAAAGTTATCGCTTGTCCCTGCTCCCGGGCGGGCTGAGTCACTCCCCGCAGGCGGCTTTTGAGTGTTAAGTTTTACATATTCAGCAATACCTTCAACGGTCGGAATAAGCTGCGCTATTTTTTTATGTTCTTCGCTCAACTGTTCGTAATACTGCTGCTTTATCCCGCCCTCAAGCTCATTGTATTTCTGAGAAATGCTTTCATTTTCACTTTTCAAAGTTTTCAATGAATTTTCAAGCTCTGAAATCTTAGCGGAATTTTCTTTTTGTGATTTATTACTGCTTTCTTTCATCTTCCCAAGCTCACCTGATTCATTCACAAGCTTTTCATGTTCAGCTTTAGGTAGTGTAATTGTTTCTTCAGTGCCTGAGCTTCCTCCTGCTCCGGTACCGGCATCAGTGTTAAATAATATTTTCATTTTTTTTTCCTTTATTCCCATTAAAGCGGGAACCTATTTAAATTAGATTTCTTATATTCTATTATAAGATAGTGAGTACTTTAGTTCATTTTTTTACTGCTCCATCCCCTTCGGGGAGGGCTGGGCTGGGGTCCTTCTCTGGCTCCTCACTCTCATAATCTCTTTTGCTTCTTCCTCACTTACCTCAAGTTCCTCTGAAGCAATATCAATTTCATCTTTATAACCATACTCTATAGACATATCATACCTTTTCTTTTTATCGTCAATGGATTCAAATATCTTAGCCTCAGTAAACCTTACATCAAAATCAGTTCCACCATATAATCCCTGTGATGGATTGTAATAATTCCACACTACCCTCATAATCTCAAGCAGGTGTATCATGAAATGATACAGTATAGTTTTATATTCTTCGCGCTTTTCAAGCAGTTCAAGCTCATCAATTATCTTAGCGGTTCCTGATTCTGCAATTCTGTCCATACTTGCTGAATTCCCGCTTATACCTTCGCAGTTAAGTACAAGCCTGTTATGCCAGTCGATATTTTCTCTTACAGATACATAATCAACATTTGCAATTATGCTTTCAATTTTAGGCTCCTTGTCATCATCCTTCACATTGTTGATCTGCTTAAAATCACCAGCTCTGAATGTTTCATCATTTGTGAAATTTGTATTTACTCCAAGATAAATTTGATGCAGAGTCTTAAGCTCGGTTTCATTAAGATCGGTAAGCCTTATATCAAGGTTCTTCTGATGAAGGAAAATATTCCAGTTAGGCTCGCCAAAATAATCTTCGCCTTCTTCCATTCTTAATACAGCAAAGGGGAGTGTAAAGTTATGCGAAGCATCCTGCGAATTGTTGTTATCTGTGTTGAATGGATTTATCATATCCGGATTATTTTCAGCCGGCGCTTTCGCTCCGTTCTTCACAAGATAGTGCTCTTGTTCGCTCCAGTAAGACCAGTATATTTCACCCGTAACATCTGCTTTCCGAACAGCTATTTTTGTTTTTTCAAGGTAGTCATTGCCTGTTTCTACTGTATAATTGTTTGGAGTAATAATATCTATTCTAATCGTTTTGGAATTATTATCCCATACAACGTTTGCTTCAACTGCATTAAAAAAAACCGACTTTTGGAATGCTTCTTTTACTTTTTGTATGAAACGGCTTTCATTAATTATTCTGCTTAGGGTATTTTGCTCTTCATCACCTGCATCTTTTAACTTTATAACAGGGTCTTTTGTGAATATACCGCTTGTTATCCTGTTGATAATTTTCTTCACAACATTTACATGCCTGAATCTCAGGTCTTTTAATGTATCTGATGAAAAGGGGTTGTTAAGCGTTGCTTCACGTAAATATCCGCATATTGATTCATAATCATTATTGTAGAAAGCCGCAAACTCGTTATGAATTGTAAGCCTGTTTGCTTCACTTTTCCTTAGGGCTGTGTTGAATGCTTTATTTAATTCTTCAAATATATTTCCTGTTAAGAGCATGTTGTGTATTATTTTAAATTCATTTTAGTTATTGCTATTTGCTTATCAACCTGTAAGGTTATTCAAATATTTTAAATTGTTCTAATTGAACCTGTTCGTGGTTTGCCGCGAATTGGATATTCATATTCATTGTAATAATCTACAGCGCGGCATAGGTGTGTTCTAAGCGGATCTCGCTCATCAAGCTCTCTGCCGTTTTCCTTCCATGAGCAGTATTCCCAGTCCTTAACAAGCTCTTTGCAGTTTCCGGGATCTATATACTGCTTAATTTCACCCTTGGAATTACACAACTGCGCATTTGTTGCACCTATTGAGTCACGTATGGATATGCACGGCTTTATCTTTAATTCAACCTCTGTTTTGTTGCTGAAGTAATTCTCTATTATTTCCCAGTCGTTGAAGCTTGAGTTTGATGTGTGCTTCCTGCCGGAGTAATCACCATAGAATATTATCTTTTTAGGAAATCCACCGGAGAGTGTTTTAAAATAATCTTCATCTAATATTCCACACATTGTTATAGTGTTGGTGAACTGGAATGATAACGCCTTATGCCAGTAAGTAATTTCGCTGTTTCCATGTTTTTGCCTTTGTCCTATTACCCAGCTCATTGGCTTATCCTGAGCATTGAAATCACATGCTACTATAAATGGAAAGTCCGGCATAATTGATGTTCTTTTATTGTTCTTTTCTGTGTAGCTGTAATATGGTCTTTGGCTTGCCGTTTCAAATGATGCCTTGTACTCTCGTTCATAATCAGGCTTGGCTAAATTTGACTTTGCTTCTTCAATTTGTTCCTGAGATAAAATATCTTCACTTGTCCAGTGATATGACTGCCATCCTTTCTGCCCGTGCCTGCCTTTTAAGAAATCATCAAAGAAATGATTTTTGCCAAACGGTCTGCCTTCCTTGATGCACCATCCTCGTGTATCGTTTATCATTGGCTCAATTGATTCGTTATATACTCCCGGGTCGCAATCCTGGTATTCTGTTATCACTATTCCATGCATTAACTGACCCTGTACACGCTTAAATTCTTTTAACCCTATTACTTTTATAGATGAACCGCCTTTAAAAGTTATTCTTAATGCAGTTTCACTTATCTTTAATAACAAATCTTGTGGTGTTAGTTTTTTCAGGTCATCCCAGAAAATTTCTTTAGCTTGCTGTCTCGTAGGTGCTCCTGCAAAATATATTCTTCCATTTTTACTTTCATCAATGCATTCCTTAACTAAGAGTCTTTTGGCGAATCGTTCTGTTTTAAATGATCTCCTGCCTGCCGCTATTATCAGATTTCTGAATTTCATAGTTTTAAAATCACTGTATAGCATTTTTTGTATAGGATGATTCAATGCTTTAGGATTAACTGCAAACCATCTATCTGTAAGAAATAATTCTTTATATTTACCCAATAAATTATAAATTATCTTCTGCTTCCTGCAGGGCAATTTTTCTTAATTTTGACAGTTCAGCGTTGTTTGGTTCATTACTACTATCCGGATTCTTGCTCCACCTCTCACCTCGCCTGTTGTATAGCCATATCAGACATGCACTCCCATCAGGCGGGATCATCTTTTTTACATATTTTATTTCTTTAAGTACCATTCCAGGTTCAATACCTTCTTTAGCGGTTTTTTCCGGTACAAAACTTTTATGTTCTTCAATGGTTTCATAACCGTTTGCGCGCCTTAATAAAGATCTTTCAACTTCAATGGTCGCTAAGAGTTCTGCGTTTTCTATAGTTCGTTTAAAATCAGGTGAGCATTTTGCATACTTCTCAAGTGTACCATCATCCAATGCAAGAACTTTATCCGTTTCACTATAACTTAATCCATATATTGCAAGCTCAATGGCTTTTTGGATAATTTTATCAGTAACTTTAGTTTTAATATTTTTTTTAGGCATATAATTTAATGGGTATGTAATATTTCAGTTTATTTTACTCTTTTAACTTATTTTATTCTTTTAACTTCAGGTCTTACAATGTATTTATTCCTGTTATGCAGTTTTATAAGTTCCGCTTTTAGTTCATTTAAAAGGAATTTGTTGCCGGAGCGGCATAGTATTGTTTCTTTCGCTTTACCTTCATTTTTTACAAGCTCAAATTGATGATCAAGGTTATACATTGCTGAATTCTGTTAATTTTTATTAGTTATTGACGGGTTAATTATCAGGTGCGTTATTCTATTGATTTCTTAAGGATATTTATTGCTATATTTGAGTAACTATCTAAACACGTCACAAATATATATGCTAAAAGCATATATGTCAAGAGCAATATATGGTATTAGCATATTTATTTTCATAAACTATTGATTTACATCATTAAACTATGACAAAAAAAAGTAAAAAAGACCGGACATTAACACGAAAGATCAATAACAGGCTTTTCCCTATGCTATCTGCAAAGGGTATAAATTCAATTTATGCGCTTTCCCACAGTATAGATGAGAATGCCGGCTCGCTTAGCAAAATTAAAAGGGGATTGAGTGACTGGACAATAGACCAGCTGGAAAAGATAAAGAATATCCACGGCATTTCGGTGGATTCAATGTTCGGCAGTGCGGCAGTAAAAAGAACAGACTCCGATGGTAAGCATTTAAAATTCAGCAGGGTACCGCTGCTTGGTTATGCTGATTGCGGCTCGCCTTCATCAACGTGGCCGGATAATGCCGTTAAGATCGTAGAGCTATCCGACGCGCATAATTTTATAAATCCTTTCATGCTTATTGCAAAGGGTGACTCCATGAGGCCATATATCAATCCGGGCGATAAGCTGCTTTGCAGTGAGTTTTCTGAAAAAATTAAGGATAATATTGCCGTTGTTGCCGTATTCAAATCACCGCCTGATACTTTTGAAGTTAATGCTAAACTTATTAGCTGGGATAGACGTAAGAAGCTAATTACCCTGTATAGCATCAATACCAGGTATCCGCCAACTAATCATTCAGAAAGTGAGTTTATAAAGATTTATAAGCTTAACAGAATAATTAGAGATGTAAAATAAAAAACACAGAATAAGACATCAAATCATTAATAAACAGATTTAAGGAATTGTTTGTAAAACATTAAACAGTATTTTAGGCTAATAATTCTGAAAGATAATATGAATTTAATTGAGACAGGAATAAAAAAAGGACTTGTAAGGTTTGATGAAGAAAAAAACTTCATCACTTACTTACATCAGAATAAAAAACGGAATTATAACAATCCCGAAGAAATAGTTCAGGCAGAAACTTTTCTGACATTAGTTCTTATCTACGGTTATCCCGTTGAACGAGTTAAAAATTATGTATCCGTTCAGGTTGGATCGGAAACAAAGGAAGCCGATATCATTGTTTATACAGACAATGACTGTGAAAGCACGTTCATTGTAGTAGAGTGTAAGAAAGAAGAAATCACTGACCAAGAATTTGTCAAAGCCGTAAATCAGGCATATAGTTATTGCGTTACCGAAGGCGGTAGTTTTGTTTGGACAACTTCAAAAATTAAAAATGAATATTACGAAGTACCAAAAGAAAAACCAAAAAGTAGGATTTCAATACCTGATATTCCGCAATATGGAGTAAAAAAACTTGCACCATATAAATATGCAAAAGGTGGAATTTCACAAAGCGATACAGGAATTGATAAAACAGTTCAAGATGGAAAACAACAAAAGTTTTTTGAATTAGCTACTGTAAGTGAAAGCGAACTGACAAAAATTTTCATTCAGGCACACCAAGCACTTTGGGGTGGTGGACAAAGAAATTCAAGCGTTGCATTTGATGAATTCAACAAATTGATCTTCTGCAAAATATGGGACGAAAAACATCCGAGAAAAACAGGTAACCCTTACGAATTTCAAATTTTCAGAGATGAATTACCGAAAGAGCTTTTAGATCGCATTAAAAAACTTTATGAACAGGGAAGAAAAAAAGATCCCGAGGTTTTTAAAGAAGGCATCAATCTTTCACCTGAAGAAACTCAGACCATTGTAAAGTATTTGCAACGGATTAACCTCAATAAAACTGATCTTGACAGCAAAGGCAAAGCGTTTGAAACTTTTATGGGCAGTTATTTTCGCGGCGACTTCGGACAATATTTTACACCAAGACCAATAGTAAAATTTATTGTAGATAGTTTACCTATAGATAACGGCTCAGTTGTGCTTGACACAAGTTGCGGCAGTGGTGGTTTTCTATTATTTGCATTAGACAAAGTGAGGGAACAGGCAAACGAATTTTACGACAAGGAAACAGAACCCAAAGAACATTTCACGCACTGGCACAACTTCGCAGAAAAAAATCTTTTCGGTATTGAGATTAACGACCAGATTGCACGAACCGCAAAAATGAATATGATTATTCACGATGACGGACACACCAATGTAATAGCAGCCGATGGACTTTTAAGCGATAAAGAATTGCAGGAAAAATCGGGCAATAAAGAGTTTAAATACGGAACATTTGATTTTATAATTACTAATCCCCCTTTCGGCAGTTCCATAAAGCAAAATGAAAAAGCATACCTCGGTTTATATGAATTGGGAGCAAAAGAAATTGATTGGCTTGACATAAAAGCTGTAGTTACCCAAAAGAAAAAACCAAGAGACAGCCAAAGCACAGAAATATTATTCTTAGAACAATGTCATAAATTTTTAACCGAGCAAGGTTATTTAGCAATCGTAATTCCTGACGGAATATTAACTAACAGCAGCTTGCAATATGTAAGAGATAATCTGGAAGAACTATATCGTATAGTCGCAGTGGTTTCAATGCCTCAAACCGCTTTTACCGCAACGGGAGCAGGAGTAAAAAGTTCAGTTTTGTTTTTGCGGAAGCATAAAGAAAAACAAACAGAAAAAATTACCAATCAAAAAACAAAACTGAAAGAGCAGTTAAAAAAAGACAACAACTTTATTGAAACCATTGAAAAAGCGGAGAAAGATAAAAACACAGCCATTAAGAAATTAGAACTAGAAGCGAAAAAGAAAAACCCAAAAGCAGATAATAAACAAATCAGTACAATTATTCAATCTGATAAATCAACAGTTCAAACAGCATTTACTGACAAAGTGAATTTGCTCAAAGAAGAAATGACAGAAAAATATTTTGAAGCCAAATCCCGATTCATCGGGAACGACTATCCTATTTTTATGGCAATAGCAGAGGACATTGGTTATGACGCAACAGGTCGTAATACGGGCAACAACGAACTTACTGAAATAGGGAAAGAGTTAACAAGATTTATTCTGCACATCAACAATAAGGAAAAATAACAATGGAAAAGCAAAACGAAATAAAAATATTTGAGGATAAGAAAGTAAGAACACTTTGGGATGCTGCCCGGGAGAAGTGGTATTTATCCGTTGTGGATGTAATTGCCATACTTACTGAAAGTCCTAATCCAAGAAAGTATTGGAGTGTTCTGAAAACAAGGTTGAAAGCAGAGGGAAGTCAGTTGGCTACAAATTGTAGTCAACTGAAAATGCAATCTGCCGATGGTAAATTTTACCTTACTGATGTTGCCGACACCGAACAATTATTCCGCCTCATACAATCTATACCCTCGCCAAAGGCAGAACCATTCAAACTTTGGCTTGCACAAGTTGCTGCCGAAAGATTGGATGAAATGCAAGACCCTGAATTGAGTATTGACAGAGCTTTGGAGCAATACCTGAATTTGGGGTATTCTGAAAACTGGATTAACCAACGACTGAAAAGCATAGAGATACGAAAAGAACTTACTGACGAATGGAAAAAAAGAGGATTGAAAGCAGGCGTTCAGTTTGTAACTCTAACCGATATCATCACAAAAGCATGGGCTGATAAAACAACCAAAGAATATAAAATTCTGAAAGGTTTGAAAAATGAAAATCTTAGGGACAATATGACCAACACGGAATTGATTTTAAATATGCTTGCAGAAGCATCTGCAAAAGATATTTCGGCTGCCACAAATCCTAAATCCTTTGCTCACAGCAAGAAGGTTGCAAAGCATGGTGGCAATGTTGCTAAAGTGGCAAGGAAAGAATTAGAAATGCGAACAGGCAAAAAAGTAGTTACGGCTCTGAATGCAAAAACTGCTTTGAAACTTAATGAAGTTAAAAGAAAGAAACTTAAAAAGTAATGAGCAATTTTACTATATCGCCAACGCTGAATAAAAACAAGGTTTTTCTAATTCAAAAAAGTGAACTGGAAAAACGGCTTGACCCGCAATATTATAAGCAAGATTTTAAAGACAATGTCGCTAAAATTAAAAGTATACCATACAAGCGATTGGGAGAAGTCGTAAAATTTTCTTCGGAAACTTGGAACCAAAAAGATTTTTTCAATTCAACATTCCCTTACATAGAGATAAGTGAGATTGATACTCTTTCGGGTGAAATACAAAATATTTCAAACATTGAAGTAGAGAACGCACCAAGTCGGGCTAAAATGATTGTTAGAGAAAATGATATTATCATTTCAACCACACGACCAAACAGAGGTGCAATTTCATTTATTAAAAAAGAAAATAATTTTTCAATAGCATCCACTGGTTTTAGTGTAATAAGAAACATTACAAATCCCGAAATAAGAAGAGAATATTTATTTGCAATTATCAGACAAAAAATAATTTTAAAACAGTTTGAACAACGTAGTAGTGGTGGGAATTATCCAGCAATTACACAAGAAGAATTAAGCAATGTTGTAATACCGATTACGGACAGCATTAAACAGAATAAAGTAATTGAGGCTTTCAATAGTTGCTATGAACAGAAAAAACAAAACGAAGCTCAAGCCGAAAAACTTTTGGCAAGCATTGACAATTATTTACTTAAAGAATTGGGAATTACCTTGCCTGCACCGGCAGAAAATATTTTGAAGAATAGAATTTTTACAACCGCACTTAAAGAAATTTCAGGTGGAAGATTTGACCCGTTTTATCATCAGGCAAAGTTCAGGGAAAATTTAAAAGCAACAACCAAAGGTAAGTATCAAGTAAAACAGCTTCATGAAATAATAGTTGGCGATTTAGTGAAAGGAACTTTGCCGAAGCACGATGAAAAAGAAGGAAATAATTCAGTTGTTCAAATAAACTGTATTAATAATGACGGATCAATATCGCTTGAAGATATGCTAACAGCAAAAGATGTTTTCACAAAAGAACAAAAACTAAAACTTGGCGATGTATTAGTCGTAATTACTGGTGCAACAATTGGTAAAATTGCTCAATGGAATTATGACGGTGAATATTATTTAGGTGGCGACATTGTTAAGTTTCAAACAAATTCTTTAGCTGTCAATTCCTTTGTTTATCATTTTTTACGTAGCACAATAATTCAAACCGAAATTAAACGGAATGTAACAGGTGCAACTAACGGACACTTATCACCTTTAGATGTAAAACGTTTATTGATTCCAATCCCACCGCTCAACAAACAAAAAAGAAATTGCAGAACATATAACCGACATAAGAAAACAAGCACAGACATTAAAAGACAAAACAAAAGAAGCATTGAAAAAAGCAAGTGAGGAAATTGAAGAAATCTTATTAGGCAAGGTTTGAATAAAATTAATGCACAGCATTAATACTTTGTATTAATAGAAAGTAAATGAATAAAGCAATTCTAATACTATTTATCTTCATTCTATTATGGGGTTCACTTTGTCTATCACAGACAGTCTGCGGAATAGATATTTCAAATCCTGACAGCACTAAAGGGTATGTATATAATAACTCACTTGATGCAGCAGGTACAGATATATATCTGAAAAATGATCCCGGTATGTTTGACCGTGTTCTGCTGAATAAAGGTCTTGGATATGTATGCACTATAAACTATCCCAATGCAAACCGCTTCATTGAAATTTATAACGACATTGTGAAAAACCTGGGATATGAAAATGATATTAAAGATATCATTCCTCCAAATGCTGATTTAGATGATATTACGGCAATATGTATTTTAATATCCGATGGTGAAGCGCAAATAATCAGGTATTGGTATGAGAAAAAGTTCAATATCAAATTAGAATACACTCAGAAAAACCTACAACTATATATATCATATTTTTAAATCAATATAAAACAAAGAATGTAAAAAAATTCATGAAACTAAAGTCAGGAAAATTAATTGTAATCCCAATTCTCGCATTAGCATTTACCGCAGCAATATGCAATAAAAGCGATGATTCAAGCTCAATAGATCTGAAGAAAAAAGAGCTTGAGCTGAAAGAAAAAGAATTAATACTCAAAGAAAAAGAGCTTGATTTGCAGGCAGAAGAAGAAATTGAAATATTCAGGTCGGTATATCATGATTTCGGTCCGTGCGCTTACCTTAATGGCTCTGAAAAAGCTGATTCATTTAAATGGCTCGTAAGCGGAAAGCAAAGTTTGTGCAATGGCTGCCCCGATATGACAGTATGGAACTGTAAACTGGTTTATTCATGCCGTATGGAAGAACAGCTCAAGTATGGATATAATTTTAGGACTTATCGAAAGGATTTAAATAAACAATTAGAGAAAATTGAAATAGTTTGAAAAGAAATATTAGTTAATTTGATAATGTAAAAAATATTTATTTATCTTCCAAAATCATCCTGAAGCCGGATAATATCATTTTCATCAGATGGATTATCTGAATCAGTATGCTGCCATATCTCGGCAATGATTCCCCAATCATTCAATCCAACCAGCCTGTGACGTTCACCTTGTTCAAGTTTTATCAGTTCATCTTCTGAATAATCCTTAACTTCACCCTCTTCATCTGTTAGACTTGTTACTACTCCAACAGTACCATATATAACGCGCCATATTTCAGCACGCAGGTGGTGATACTGCCATGAAAGCCGTTTATTCGGCTCAACAACAAGTATCTTAGGACTGAGCTTTCCACTGATGCGTAAAGTATTTACTTTGACCTCAGGAAAAAATAATTTGCCAAATAGCTCAGCCTGATCTTCATTTATGACAAAGAATCCACCCCATGGACGGGTTGTATCCTTGGAAACAATATCCAGTCCGCACTGTTTTATATAACTTTCGATATCACTAAATACTATTGATTTATCTTTTCCGGTTAATTTGAGATTCATTTTAAATTCTTAATTATAAATTGGATAAGCAAAAATAACTTATTTTATAATGGTTTAATATAGAAATAGAAATCAAAAATTTTTGAATTATGTACCAAATTTATGATTTAATTGTCCCCGCAGAAAACTCCCTCATAGTCTCCCCCATACAGGGGGAGATGTGAAGCCCTAATATGCTGAATGCCACAATTAAATATTGATTTTCAATATAAATTAATTTCTGATAGGGGGTCTTTATCATATCTCTATGTCCCCGCAAAGTCTCCTGCTTTTGGGACTCTGCGGATAAACAAAAAAGGGTCTAAAACAATGTTCTAAACCCTCTTATTGCGGAACCGACGAGATTCGAACTCGCGACCTCTTGAGTGACAGTCAAGCGTTCTAACCAGCTGAACTACGGCTCCTAAAATCTGTGATTAATCTATTATAAAAATTTCTATTTCTTTGTTTTTTAAGAAATTTTTCCCTTTTAATGG
>JAYTUN010000101.1:0-6635 GCA_043744495.1 Ignavibacteria bacterium | reverse complement strand
ATGTAATTGTAATCTATTTCGTAATTGATTAATATTGTATTGCTTCATAATCTGGTTCCTTTTCTGTTATTTTTTTGTTTCACAAAACAAATTTAACTCTTAAGAACCAGATTTTCTTTCACTTAATGACTACTTTTGTGTCGTGTACTAAGTTAAATAATTGATATTTTTAGCAGCAACGGTATTTTGAGTAAAAAATATCCATCTCTATATAATAGATATGGATAGAGTAATTGATGAAAATGGAATTTCTAAAATATTAGTTGACTTGAGAACATTCCAGGGTAGGTTTGCTGTATTTGACGGGCTGCAAAGGATTGAAAATTTCAGTGAAGAATCTAAATTCCTTCAATTTGCAATTCTTGATATTCCTGAAAATAAAATCAATAACGATTTTTTTAAAAATGCTTCGTTCAACAGGGGAAATAAGCTGTTATTATTTTTATAATTAATCATTAGCCAAGAAATGGCTTGATGTAGAAACCGGCAAAGAGGTTGATAAATTTTTGGTTAAGGAATATTAAATTACTTTTTTGTGCCTCTATTTATTTGTACTTCCGGGTTTTGTTATGGGGATCTTTGCCAGCCAATCTGGCACTTCATCGGGTTTAAATGCAACTACATCCATTTTAACAAGTGGTTTTAATGGAACACCAAAATCTGCCTTGCCGCCTGATCTTTCCACCAAACAGCCAACACCGACTATTTCAGCTTTAAACCTTTTTACTTCATCAATTACTTCCTGTACACTGCCGCCGGTTGAGATTATATCTTCAACTATCAAAACTCTATCATCAGGTTTAACTTCAAAGCCCCGCCTGAACTTCATTTTACCATCCACTCGCTCAGTGAATATGGCTTTTGTTTCAAGATTCTTACCGACCTCATAAGCCAGAAGTATCCCGCCTGTCATGGGTCCAACCACTATAGTAATATTATCATGTCTGAATTTTTCAGCAAGCTCTTTGCAAAGCATCTCAGTGTAACGAGGATGCTCCAGTACACGGAATTTTTCTATGTAATGAGGTGAATGATTGCCTGAGGTTAACACAAAATGTCCGTCAAGCAATGCTCCGGCATCTTTGAATATTTGAAGTATTTCCTTTTCTGTCATTTATTTATAATCATCCCCGTGAAAACAGTGATACATTTATTATTACAATATTACTTTATGCACATGCTTTAGGTCTTTTGATAAAAACCTCTGGCTTACTTCTTTAAATCTATGCGGAAAGTCAGATACATAAAATATCGAATGATTCTTCTCGGTCATTTTATGATTGTTTACAAGGTGTTTCTTTTCAAGTATATGTTTAACTTCTTTTGCTGTTTCTTTGCCTGAATCTATGAGTACAACTTTTTTGCCAACTGATTTCTGTATCACATCCTTAAGCAGGGGATAGTGTGTACAACCAAGTATCAATGTATCAATGTTTTTACTTTTTAACGTCTTTAAGTATTCATCTGCTACCATCTGTGCTATCTTATTTTTATTCCATCCGTCTTCGGCTAAATGTACAAATAATGGACAAGGGTCCTGGAATACATTAACATTCCCTTTGATTTTCTTTAACGCCTTTTTGTATGCGTTTGAGCGAACTGTCCCAAGTGTTCCTATGACGCCAATTTTATTAGTGCTGCTGGATTCAATCGCAGTCCTTGCACCCGGCTCAATAACTCCGATTATTGGAATATGAAAATGTCTTTTTAATGTGGGGAGCGATACCGATGATGCAGTGTTACATGCTACAACAAGCATCTTTATCTTTTTCTTCATCAAAAAATAGGCAACCTGTAGTGAATAATGAACAATGGTTTCCTTTGATTTGTTTCCGTATGGAACCCTGCCTGTATCTCCAAAATAAATTATCTTTTCATTTGGCAAGAGCCTGTTAAGTTCTTTTACCACAGTCAAACCGCCCACACCGGAATCAAATACTCCTATCGGACGAGATGCTTCATCATATTTTGCAGGTAATTCACTCATTTAGTTTCTTTGTTTAGCGGGTGTTTAATTTTATCAAATGCTGCTTTGTAATTAAAATCATCTTTTTGGAATGGGCAGGAATTATCTTTTAATATCATTTCTATATTGCCTGAATCGGAGTGGCATGGTTTACATGTGTTGATATCGCCTTTAATGCCCCCAAAACGGATGTAGGAACTTTCGTCCTTCATTACCTCAGCAGGGGAGTAGTCTGAACCAGCTCCGTGGCATGATTCGCATCCAACACCTTCGGTAATATTGTAAAACGGTCCCTTTTCTATTCCCTTTAGGCTAAATTCAGTTGAATGACACTTTAAACATTTCTCTTCATTTTCAGGTGAATTAAGTCCATTTTTTGAAGCAAAATCTTTTGCTTTGTTGCTTAATAACTGGTTGTATGCCTCGGAATGTTTTGAGTTTTTCCATACTGAATGCTGGTCTCCAACATTTTTAAGTCCGTGACACTCGCCGCATTTTTCGGAACCGGTTATATATAGTATATCTTTTTCCGGCTCCAGTGCAGTTTTAAGGAAATATAACAGAATTGCTATGAAAGCAAAAAATATGAAGTAAGTTATATATTTCATCTAATATGAAGAATACTGTTTTACTTCATGGATAGATGAGCCGAATAATTTATTTATGCTTTTCTTTATTTCTGAACGCTCATCGTTTGTTTTATATACGGACCTTGCAAGCTGAATGAATTCCTTATCAAATTTCTGCTGTGCTTCTTTAGCCCTTATCTTATTTTCAATATCCCAAAGCTTTAAGTTGATAATATAAAGTTTTTTCTTTGCTGCGGTAAACGTTACTTTTACTTTTCTCTTAGTATTTATCATTTCATCAAGTGTTATCTTTAGGTATCCAAGCTCCTTATTTATCAAAGCTGTTTTTGTTTTTTGCTTTATCTTCTTTTTCTTTATCTCAAGTATCGTAATTTTATCAACTATCTCGCCCGGGGCAGCAAGTATTAGTGCATTCATATTACCTATATTTATTTTATTATCTCAGGTTTTTCTTAATGCTGTTTATTATCAGCTTAAAATGTCTGGGGTTATTAACAAAATCTATGTTATCTGATTCTATCACAAGTACTTTTCCCAATTTATAATTTATTATCCACTTTTTGTAGCTTCTGTTAAGCCTTTCAAGGTAATTCTTTTCAATGCTTTTCTCAAACTCTCTGCCTCTTTGCCTTATTTGCTTTACAAGAGTTTTTGTATCAGCTTTCAGGTAAACAACTAGGTCAGGTGCTTTTAAATATGATACCATTTCATAGAACAGCGCGCGGTAATTCATATAATCACGCTTTTCCATCCTGCCCATTAAATAAAGATTGCGCGCAAATATTTCTACATCTTCATATATCGATCTATCCTGGATAACCGATTTCTTTGAAACGATTATCTTTTTATGGGCATTGAATCTATGAGAAAGGAAAAATACCTGCAATTGAAAGCTCCATCGTTTCATATCAAGATAAAAATCCGATAGGTATGGATTGTTTTGCACAGATTCAAAATACGGAGTCCATCCAAATTCTTTGGCTATCATCCGGGTGAGAGATGACTTCCCTGAACCAATATTGCCTGCAACTGAAATGAAATATTTTTTACCTGTTTTCAAATTATTAACATTTGCGAGGAGCGAAGCGACGAAGCAATCTCGCTGATCAATCTATTATTTATAAATACACTTTGTCATCCCTGCCTTTTCCTTAGTTTTCGCAGAGTCCCAAAAAGCGGAGACTTCTGCGGAGACGATAAATCCTATTTCCCCCCTCTCCTTTGGAGAGGGCAGGGGGTGAGGTCAGTTATAAAAAAACCGTTAATTTAATTCATTAACGGTTATATAATAGAACTTACTATAGCTTACCTTAAAATTATGCTTAATCCTTGTTTATATCCTGAGAAGGAGCTAATTCAATTACGGGCTCTTCCTTTTTTACGGGAGCAACTATTTCAGGAGAAATTCTTTCCTTAATTTTGGTTGCTGACTTGCCTCTGAGCTCTCTTAAGTAATAGAGCTTTGCTCTTCTTACTTTGCCTGATTTTAGCTTTTCTATCTTTGATATCGTTGGTGAGTTTAACGGGAATATTCTTTCAACGCCAACGCCGTTTGATATTTTTCTTACCCTGAAAGTTCTGCCGATACCTGAACCCTTAATGCCCATTACTATTCCCTGGTACTGCTGGATTCTTTCTTTATCGCCTTCTATAACCTTTACGTGAATGTTAACAGTATCACCTGACTGGAACTTAGGAAGATCGTTTCTCATCTGGGGAGCAGTTACTAAATTTATCTTATTCATTTTTATTCCTTGTGTATTATTGCTTATTTATTAATTTTCTTTTTTAGCTTTTCCGTGTTTCTTTAGTCTTTCTGTGTTTCTTTAGCTTTTCTGTGTTTCTTTGTTTTGCTGTATTTTGTTTCGCCCTGCTGGTGACGCCACTCGTTTATCTGTTTATGGTTGCCGTTTAATAATACTTCAGGGACCATCATGCCTTCATATTCTGCGGGCCTGGTGTAAACCGGTGCATCAAATCCTGATTCTATTTGGAATGAATCAGTCAATGCTGATTCACTATCTCCCAGCACTCCGGGCAAAAGCCTTACAATAGCATCTATAACCACAATTGCTGCAACTTCTCCGCCTGTTACAACATAATCACCTATTGATATTTCCTTAGTGACGAACTTATCAATTACTCTTTGATCGATACCCTTATAATGACCGCAGATTATTATTATATTTTCTGAGAGCGATAGAGCGTTAGCTCTTTTTTGGTTAAACTTTTTCCCCTGCGGTGAAAGGTAAATTATCTCGTCATATTTTCTTTCAGCCAGTAATTTACTTATGCATTTGAAGATGGGTTCGGGTTTAAGCACCATTCCCGCACCGCCGCCAAAAGGCTTATCGTCAAGCTGCCTGTAATTACCATCAGCATAATCGCGCAGGTTGTGAAGAACTATTTCCGCGATCTTTTTATCCTGTGCCCGCTTTAAAATACTTTCGTTCAGCGGACTCTGGAGGATATTTACAACTGCAGATATTACATCAATTCTCATTAATTACATTTGCAGTAATTTACGGATTTCTTTAAAATAGGGAAGAGGAATTATTCCTGTTTCCCATCCTCAATTTCAAGATGACCGCTTTTGTTGTTCTTTGCCGCCAACGCAGTAAACAATGTCCTCATTGATTTTGCGGTTTTTCCCTGTTTTCCTATGACCTTACCTAGATCACTTTTGGAAACATGGAGCTTCAAAGTAATTTTATTTTCTTCAACGATTTCCTCTACACGTACGTTATCAGGATCATCAACAAGACTTTTCGCGATGTATTCAATAAACTCTTTCATAAGCATCCCCCTTGGGTTGTTGATTAGTAGAATATTATTTATAGTATAACAATAATTCACACCTTTAAAAGCGGGGACCGGAAAACCTTTAATAATTTAGCCTAATAATTAAGATGGATGAAATTAGCTATTAACTACAAAAGATATAGCTTATGCAGACTGTTCCACAACCGCAGGCTGCTCTGCTGCCGGTGTAGCTGAAGTTTCAGCCGGTATTTCTGTCGGTTTTTCAGCTGGTTTTTCTACCGCTTTTTTCTTCTTATCTTTTCTTCTTAGCTTTTTATCGTTCATTCTTTGCAGCTTTGATTCCTGAAGTGATTCCCACTTCGTCAATTCTGCCGCTATCTTTGTACCATCAGCGCCTTTTTTAGCAAGGTGATGTTTTAACATCAGTCCTTTATGTGAAAGAAGGTTCCTTACTGTTACAGTTGGCTGTGCGCCTGTGCTTAACCAGTAAAGTGTCCTGTCCTCTATAATATCTAATTTTGCTGGATTAACGTTAGGATCATACTGACCAACTGCTTCGATGAATCTTCCGTCTCTTCTTGCTCTTGAATCTGCTGCTACGATTTTGTAAATGGGAGCTTTTTTCCTTCCCATTCTTCTTAATCTAAGTTTAACCATTGTTCCTTTTTTCCACCCTGAGCGAAGCGAAGGGTCTCATTCGCTTAACTAATATTTTCAGGATTATATTTATTTATTATTATTCTTTACTTACCTATTATGTACTATTGATGAGATCCTTCGTTCGCTACGCTCACTCAGGATTTTTTTATTTCATACTAAAATTCTGAGGAAGCCCCATATTGCGTAACATATCGTTCATCCCTCTTCCTTTTTTGAACTGCTTGATCATCTTCTGCATATCATAAAACTGTTTGATGACCCTGTTAACATCCTGTATTGTTGAACCGCTGCCTGATGCTATGCGTTTTCTGCGTGCGCCGTTTAATACATCGGGATTTGTTCTTTCTTTTAAAGTCATTGAATTTATCACCGCTTCAACCTGCTTTAAGGGCTTATCATCTATTTCTTTGCCCTTCATAATTTTATCAACACCCGGAATCATACCCATCAGTGAGGAAAGCGAACCCATTTTCTTTATCTGCTGAAGCTGGTCTAAGAAATCACCGAAATCAAACTTGTTACCTTTGAACTTCTCTTCAAGCTTGGCAATTTTTTTCTCATCAAGCTCTTCGGGGAGCATTGTCGCGGCTTTTTCTACCAGCGATTGTATATCACCTCTGCCCAGAATCCTCGAAGCCATTCTATCGGGGTAGAAA
>JAYTUN010000100.1:0-6653 GCA_043744495.1 Ignavibacteria bacterium | reverse complement strand
TGTTTGCGAAAAAGTCATTTGACCAAACAACAAAAAAGTCAAAAAGCTAATATTGATTAATATTTTCATTTAGTTTTTCTCGTAAATATAACTTCGTTCTCAAATATTTCATCTGTATCTTTTAACTTCGTGCTTCCTTTTCTATGTAAATTACCATCTTTTAAAAACCAGGATGTTTTATCACTATAAAATTCGCTTTTTAATTCAATAATAATCTTTCCATCTTCAATAACACCTTTAATTTTTAACATACTTCTATAACCGCCATTACTTATGTAGTATCCTATTAAATTAAATTTGTCATCAAGAGTAAGAACCTCTATTGACGAAAATTTTAAATCAGTATTTTGGTCTTCCCGTGAAGTCGGACCCCCAACGATTTCAAATTGCAGCCATTTGTTAAAATGTGTAAATTTAATCGTTAAATTTTCTTCAAGAAAAACATTAATATTGTTTTTATATTCTGCTCGCCAATCGCCAATCAAGTCAGTAAATTCATCCATTTGGGAAAAAGAATTATGATTTAAAAATAAAATCAGTAAAGGAAAATAAACGATTGAAATTTTAAAAGTTTTCATTATTATATGTGAGATATAAAATACAATAATTACTTAATTATCAAAAATTAAGCAACAGGTTTTATGAACAGAGCTAACATTTTGTTATTTTCCGGAAATTATCCGAAAGATGCATCGCATTTAGCACCTATTATATAGTAATTTTTATACTAATTGAATGCAAATATTTATTCGATTTCCTTGTGAAATCATAAGTATGAATAAACTCTACTTTAGGGTCAGGCTTATTTTTAATTAAACCAACCATCACTATATCTAAAGGATAACCTTTATATTGGGCAATCTTTACTGCCTGAATACACTTTTTCCAATAAACTTCCGGAAGTTTCTTCATGCTATCCACTTGAACCGCTTTTAAGTTAAGCTTTTCAGATATATAAGTTACTCAAGTTGACCGCTCAGCTTGCTCCGAAGGAATCCCTTTGGGACAAATCATTGTTTTTATTTTAACTACGAGTATTAACTCGTGTATTATTAATGAAAATATATTTAGCTTCAGCCATGATTTTCAGGGCTAAAGCCCTGAATTCAACGTATTTTTAAACCCCTGACATAAATGTCGGGGTTAAAACATATTCCTAAGCGGTCAACTTGAGTAAATTATAATTTAAGAATAGAATCAAACTCCTTTATGAATTTATTATGATCGTTCTTATCATAACAAATAGTTTTAATTCCAAATTTTTCCGCTGCCAGGCAATTATCCTCAAGGTCATCTATGAAAAGTGATTCTTGAGGGTCAATTGATAAATGCTTTATCGTTCTTTCATATATCTCATCTTCAGGTTTTAAAGCATTTAACTCGTATGATAAAGCAAATTTTTCAAGTAAATTCACATAATCATATTTTTGCTTTATATATTCAAAGTGCAATGGGCTGGTATTTGAAAGCAAAAACAGCCTGTATTTTTTTTCTCTTGACAGGTTTCTTACCAGACTGCTCATAGGTTCTATTTCAGTAAACATATCATTAAACGCATCAGCATAATCATTTCTGTTCATTTGAAGTTTCAATCCGGTAAGGCATTTTGTTATGAAATCATCGGTTGAAATTTCACCTGATTCATAACCAAGCAGCCTGTAATTGCCGCCTTTAAAAAAATTGCTGTAAGTTTCATCGCTTATACCGTTCATCTTAAGTTTATAAATGAATCTTTCATGTTCAACATTAACCAAAACATTGCCTAGATCAAATATAACATTGCTTACCGGTATCAAATAGCGTTCTTCTTTTCAAGTTTAAGCATTATTTGTTTCATTTTAATACCGCCGCCAAATCCGCCAATAGAGCCATCTTTAGCTATAACCCGGTGACAAGGAATTATTATCGGAACGGGATTTACTGCACAACATGTTGCAGCTGCACGAATTGCATTTTTGCTTCCTGCTCTCTTGGCAAGTTCAGAATAAGAAATTGTTTCACCATATTCAGTATTTGCCAATGCCTGCCAAATACTGGTTTGAAAACCAGTTCCTTTTAAATAAACTTTCATATCAAAATTTCTGCGTTTTCCAGAAAAGTAGTCTTTAATCTGTGTTACTTCATATAAAACCTCAGATGTTCTTTTTTTAATCTCATCCCCAAGATATTCCTTTAGTTTTACAAGGAATTTCTTTTCATTATCGTTAAGATCAATATAGCACACACCATTTTCATTTTTAGCAATAAAAAAGAAGCGTTTTAGCTGCGGAACGTAAAATTTTGAGTAAAATATCATTTTTTAGAGTAGAAACTTACAAATTTACAAAAAAAATAGGATAAGTATTAGACATAAAAAAACCACCCCGTATAAACAGAGGTGGTTTCAATAATTATATTTCTGTTATACTATTTAGCTAATATCATTTTCTTTGTAATTTGATATCCATCAGTTGCAATACTATAGAAATAAATTCCACTGGAAAATCTAGCAGCTTCCCATTGTACCATATATTCACCAGCTCTAAGCTGTTCGTTAACAAGGCTCTCTACTACCCTGCCCAAAACATCATAAACAGAAATTTTTACAAATGATGCTTTTGGAACATCAAATCTGATTGAAGTAGTTGGATTGAACGGATTAGGATAGTTCTGTTTTAAAAGATATGAAGATGGAATATTGGTTGATATTGGTTCTATTGCAGATACTGTTGAATATCTTAAAGTATAGTATGCAACCCCTGTTCCTGAAAAATTTGCGGAGCCAGTAACATAAATCCTGTCAGTATCATTAACAGCAATACCAGAGGCATAATCGTTACTGCTTGCTGAACCATTTTCTCTTTTTTCCCAATTAAATGCACCTGAATTTCTGTAAGAAACTGTAAGATAATCATAACCAGTTCCTGAACCAACACTTGAACCAGTTACATAGATATTTCCTGTTACATTTTCAACAGCAATTGAAAAAGGAAAATCACTTCCGGAATTTGTTGTTCTTTGCACCCATTGCTGAGCAAGATTGGGATTATACTTGATAGTTGCATAATCGTAGCCCGTTCCGGAAGCTGTGCTGAAACCGGTAACATAAACATTATTAGAGTTATCAATTGTCATTGCTGTTATTTGGTCGGTACTAGCCAAAGGGCCGTTATAAGAAGCGGCAGCAAGACTATCTCCAGTTGCAGTAGAATATTTTATAGTCATAAAATCCTGCACTCCGCCTACGCGGAAACTGTATCCGCCTACAAATATGTTTGCTGAAGTATTATCAATAACTAAAGCAACAGCGTTATCTTCATTGTTCATGGTTCCATTATATTTTTTTGCCCAGGCAACAGTTCCATTGCTGTTAATTTTTAACGTTAAGTAATCTTCTGTTCCGGCTAAACCTGATTTACCTGTTATATAAACATTAGTTGAAGCATCAAGTTTTATAGCCTGTGCCTGGTCAAAAATTGTAGATAATGCACCTGTATAAATACTGGGCCAACCGGAAACCATATTGCCTGCGGGATCATATTTTAGTGTTGTAAACTTTTGTCCAAGTCCCCCGGTAACATCGCTTCTTCCTGTAACATAAACGTTGCCTGAAACATCTACTGCGATTGCAAATCCATAATCTCCACCATTACCAGTACCATTATAAGTTTTAACCCATAATCTGTTACCAGTTATCGCATCATATTTGATTGTAACAATATCTCTGCTTGGGATAAATGACCATCCTGTAACATAAACAGCATTGTTATCACAAGTTATAGAGCTAACTTTATCTTCAAGGTTCGCACCATTATACCTATTAACCCAAATTGTATCCCCTGTATCTGGATTGTATCTTATTGTAACAATATCGGCAGCTGTACCGAAACCGAGGCTCCAGCCGGTTATAAAAACATTACCCGCCGAGTTAATAGAAACTCCAACTGAAGAATCCTGCTGGTTTAAAGGTCCGTTATAGAGCTTTGCCCATACTGTATTGGGTTGAGAATAAACATTGTATTGAGCAATATACAGACTACAGAATGCGATTAAAAAAAATAATAAATAAGTTTTTTTCATATAGATATGAATTTAATAATTATAAATTTAATTAATGTAAATTACTCTCTACACGGTATCAATTCAATACCGTATATGCGTGAATAATACTAAAATTTATAGCAAAAAATGAATATTTTTCATAAATCTAAATTTAATATATAAAATAAAAAACTGAATTACAATATATGAAGAAATTACGAAAAATTAGTTTACACTATATACTAACAAAAAAGCCGGGTAAAAGATTACCTGGCTTAAAAAAAATTTATTCGAATAATGCTTTGCATATTGAATTTTTTTAAACAACTATACATAGGTAGCTTCCCCCCCTTCTTTATGCCAATTTAACTATTCTAAATGACTATTTGAGGAGACAAATGGCACTATTTTAAGACAACCATCCTTTTGGTTTGGTTAAAATATTCTGTTGTGAGTGTATAAAGATACGTTCCGCTTGGATAATTGCTTGCATCCCAATTAACTTCATACGTGCCGGGTTTTAGTTGTTCATTGACCAGTGTAGCAATTTCGTGACCAAGAACATCGTAAATCTTCAGGCTGATAAACCCTCCTGCTCCCCTTTCAGAAAGGGAGGACAAAGGAACATCAAATTTTATTTTTGTTGAAGGATTAAATGGATTTGGATAGTTTTGCGATAATCTAAACTTATCAGGCGCCTGGTTATTTACAGGCTGAATACCGACAAGATCACTGTATTTTATTGTTGCAAAATCATAATTAGAACCGCTTCCAAAACTTCTGCCTGTAACATATGTATTGCCGCTATTATCGGCAACAACCGAAGAGCTGTAATCGTTTAGATTACCTGTTCCATTGTATGACATAACCCATACCTGAGAACCGGAAGGTGAATATTTAACTGTAGCATAATCATCATCAGAACCGACGCCTTTACTGCTGCCGCTGATGTAAACATTTGAGTTGTTATCTACGAAAACAGAACGTGAAACATCAACGGAATTGTTAGGTCCATCGTAAAATGAGATCCAGATCTGGTTACCATTTGGATCATATTTTATTGTTGCATAATTTGAATCAAGTCTTGTACCAAAAAGCTGGGTTGATAACCCTGTGAGGTAGATATTATTAGCTGCATCAATTGTAATTGCAGTTGCAAAATCATAATCATTAGAAGTACCATCATACTGCTTTTCCCATAACATGTTTCCTGCTGCATCATATTTTAAAGTCAGGAAATTAAATTTTTGAGCGCTTCCCATATCAGTATAGCCACCTGTAACAATATTTCCAACATTATCAACTTTTATTCCTACTACAGCATCACCTCCATTGCCTGCTCCATTATATCTTTTTATCCATTGTTCAACGCCGGAACTGTTGTATTTCATTGTAATAAAATCTTGTCCTGACCCGGCGCCAATACTGCATCCACCAGCATAAATATTCCCATTATTATCAACATCAACTGCCACTACATAATCTTCATTATTACCAGGTCCGTTATAAATTGTTGCCCAAGACTGGATACCATCAGAATTATATTTAATTGTAATAAAGTCTAACCCGGATGAAGCACCTGTGGTTTTACCGCCAATTATTACACTTCCATTATTAAGTACTTTTATAGTTTTACCTTCATCAAATCCGTTGGCTACGCCGTTAAATCTTGCAAACCATTGCTGTATTCCAGAAGAATTATATTTAATTGTAATAATATCAGCTCCCGTAGTTCCATAGTCAACCCTTCCTGTAACATAAATATTGCCTGAAGTATCAATAGCTAATGCATTGGAATAGTCTCCTCCGTTAACTGGTCCATTAAAAGTTGCTTCCCAAAGAATACTTCCCGATGTATTGTATTTAATCGTTCTATAATCTTTACCTGTGCCGGCTCCTGTGCTGTAACCTGTAACAACAACATTTCCTGCCGGATCAAAAGCAATAGCATAAGACCAGTCCAGCGAGTTACCTGTGCCGTTATACCGCGAAGCCCACTCCTGACCAAATGAAAAAGTCTGTATTACATAAATAAGTACAGTTAGAGATGATATTAATATTTTATTCATCTTTTGCTCCATCCGTATCCACGGAAATTAATTGATGAAAATGTATAGATTTTATTATCATTAAAATAACTAACAATTATAGCTATGTCAATAGATGAAATAGTTAGTATAAACAGCTATATACTCTCTAACCACTATATATTTATAGGAATTAAAGCACTATTGATAAACATAAATATTTTTGGTTTTAAATGAAATAAAGCAACTTTCAGGCTGAAATTGTTTCTTCGCGAAAAGACGATTATGACTATTTGGATTTCCTTACAGGTTGAAAACCAATTAGATGAAAATGTGATTCTAAAAAAACCTTTCGCTCTTTCCCCCCTCATCGCTAAGTAGAAGCGCGGGGTCTTAGAGAAGAGTGGAATAATAGCAGTAATTCCATTTTTGAGAAGGCTTTATTCACCTAAGGTGAATACAGTGCGTGTGATTCGAAGCATTCTTCGAATAATGTGCTTTACACCTTCTGATGTTATGAGCTGTTTGGAATTACGGAAACGGATGTTTTGTGTGATTTGAGAAAGATTATTTATTAATAAAAATAATGGTAAATTTGTAACTAAG
>JAYTUN010000099.1:0-6688 GCA_043744495.1 Ignavibacteria bacterium | reverse complement strand
TGTGAACCTGTTAAGCTCTTTTTTTGTATAGTAACCTTTACATACAATTAAGCATTCTTTCAATTATCACTTCTCTTATATTACGTTTTGTAATCTGCTTTAGAAGATTGAAATCCGGCTCTGACGGATGACTTTTCACGCCTGACTTACTTCGCTCTAACGAAGGAAGTTTTCACGTTAAGGCAGCATTACTGCTCCTGCAATTACGGTTGTCCATATACCTGCTTTATCGCCTTCGGCTGATTGTGTGATATTGAATGTTCTATAAATCTGTCCGCTGGCTTTGTAAACCTGCTCTCTTTCATCCCATGCCTGTTCCGGGTCAAACTCAATACCCAAAGTTGTTGCAAGCATCTGGGCGGCAATATCTTCGGCATATTCGCCTGATATTTTTTCTGACTCACCGAACGGGTGATGCTCTGAAATATAGCCGTATTGGTTACCATCGCTTGGCAATGCTACGCCAATTGATGCAGCAATAAGCCTGTTTGCCTCATTTGTTGAGTTTCTTGCCATAACGCAGAATGTTATCTGTCCGGGTTCCATTAACTTAATGCCTTCTTCTTTTGATAACTTCTTGCATCCAGCAGGGAATATACTTGATACTGATACTAAATTGCATTTTTCTATGCCTCCCATTCTGAGAGCCATTTCAAAAGACTGCAAATAATCTTTATGCCTTCCTACACCCTTGGTGAAAAAGATTTTAGTCGGTTTAAACAATTCTCTATATCTCCGTTATTTGTTGTTAAATTCAGGTGAGTTGTGATGCGCAAATATAATAATTTAAAACTAAATCCGTTATATAATAATTATTAATAAATAATTCCCCCTTAAAAAGGGGGACGAAATCCCTGCAACCGGTAAATCGAGATAATTTAATGAATCCTAAACAATCATTAATCTTCAATGGGGATTTTCAAATTTTTATCCTTAAAAATTTCCTCTTGCCAACTTTAAGCACAAAATCCTTTTCGGCTTTAACAATATATTTTTCATCTATGATCTTCTCTCCGTCAATTGTTACTCCGCCCTGCTTAATTAATCTTATTGCTTCACCTGAAGAGGCTGCCATGTTGTTTTCCTTAATTATGGTAACCAGCTTAACTTCCTTTGCATCAAGCTTAAACTCGGGAATGTCATCAGGTATTTCCTTCTTTACAAATATCATTTCAAATTCATTCTGAGCGTATTTAGCTGATTCTTCATCGTAATACTTCTTAACCAGTTCATATCCAAGCCTGACCTTAAGATTACGCGGATTTGTTTTAGGATCTTCAAACTCTTTTTTTATAACTGCAAGCTCGCTATCGCTCAGCATTGTTCCCAATGTGTAGTATTTAAGTATCAGCTTATCGGGAATTGACATTGACTTACCGAAAATATCTTTAGGCGAATCGGTAAAGCAAATTGCATTATTCAATGATTTGCTCATCTTCTCAACGCCATCAGTACCTTCCAAAAGTTCACATGTTACTACGCACTGTGGAGTTTGTCCGTAAGCTTCCTGTATCGCTCTGCCAACAAGCAGGTTAAATTTTTGGTCAGTGCCGCCAAGCTCAACATCACTTTGCACTGCTACTGAATCCATTGCCTGGCTTAAAGGATAAAGCAATTCATGCAGGCTAATCGGGGTCTTGCTTGCCATTCTTTTTTCAAAATCATCGCGCTCAAGTATCTGCGCAACAGTGTATTTGCTTGCCAGTTTAATAACATCACTGAATGACATTTTATCAAGCCACTCGGAATTATATCGTATCTCTAAATTTTTCTCTAACAGAATTTTTGATGCCTGTTCAAAATAAGTCTTCCCGTTTATTCGTGTCTCTTCAATTGTTAATGCGGGTCTTGTTTTGCTTTTGCCTGAGGGGTCGCCTATCATTGCAGTGAAATCACCTATGATGAGGATAGCTTTATGTCCCAGGTCCTGGAAATCCCTCAGCTTTTGGAGAACTACACCGTGACCGATATGCAGATCTGGACGTGACGGGTCGCAGCCAAGCTTAACTATAAGCGGCTTATTATCTTTAATAGACTTTTCAAGTTTTTTTGCAAGCTCTTCTTCGGGAATAATTTCAACTGTATTCCTTCTAAAAACATCTATCTGTTCTTTTACCGATGGAAATGACATTATCAATATTATTTGTCATTCCCGCGAAGGCGGGAATCTTTAAAATATTTCGAATATTTGAATGAATAATTATAATACAGCTTAGTACATCTTTGCTAGCGAAGCACCTGACTGCCGAAGGCATGTAAGCAAACCCATGAAATTGAACGTGAATTGGTAAAATTGATGAGATTGCTTCGTCCACGCCAAAGGCGGGCAGGCACTTCGTTCCTCGCAACTAGTTATATCTTAACTCTTTTTAAATTTCTTTGTACTTCTGCTTTTTTAATTGTTTCGCGCTTATCGAATTGTTTCTTTCCTTTTGCAAGACCAAGCTCAACTTTAACGAATGGACCGTGAAAATAAAGCTTGAGCGGTATTAGGGTTAGACTTCTATCTTTGAGTTTATTTGCAAGTTTTTTAATTTCGCTTTTCTTAAGCAAAAGTTTTCTTGCGCTTGTAGGCTCATGGTTTGTAAAAGTGCCCAATTTGTAAACTGCAATGTTGGCATTGTTAAGCCAAACTTCACCATTTTTTACTCTCGCATAAGCATCAACCAGGCTCGCTTTATGATCTCTAAGTGACTTAACCTCTGTACCTTTTAAAACAATACCTGTTTCATATTTATCAAGGATAGAAAAGTCATAGTAAGCCCTTTTATTTAAAGCAATTACTATCTCTTTTCGTACCTTGGGAGTTAGGGGAGTCCCACCAGCTTTGCCAAATTTATCACCTTTGCCTGTTTTTTCCATCTTGTTCATTGTAAATTGCAAAAATATTCAAAAAACTAAGTAAATACTATACACAAATTCTGAACGAAGTGGAAAGACCCTACCCCTTGCTCCCCGAAGGGGAGGGGCGTGAAGAGCAAATACATTTGCGAGGAACGAAGCAATCTCATTAAGAATCAATTTTTTATTTAAGAGATACTTCCACGTTTAAAGCGGGCAGGCGCTTCGCTAAGGATTGAAAAATTATGATAACAAAAACGTTCACAGTAAACCCGTTTTCAATGAATTGTTATATCTATTGGGATGAGAAATCCAAAGAGGGAGTTATAATCGATCCCGGAGCATTTGAGGATTTTGAAAAGGATGAGATATTAGATTACATTCACTCAATCGGTATAGGTATAAAACTAATACTGAACACACACGGTCATATTGATCATATTCTGGGTAATGACTGGGCGAAGAAAACGTTTAACGTTCCGCTGCTAATGCATAAAGATGATATGCCATTAATAGAAAAAGCACCTGAACAGGGAGCGATGTTTGGAGTTGTTTTTCCTAAGCCGCCTGAGCCGGATATGTTTATTGATGAGACTGATACAATTAAGTTTGCCGGGAGTGAATTTAAGATAATCCATACTCCGGGACACTCGCCGGGCAGTGTATGCTTTATTGATGAGAAGGAAAAAGTAATTTTTGGCGGTGATGTGGTCTTTTGCGGTTCGATAGGCAGAACTGACCTATGGATGGGTGATATTGAGGTATTGCTTGATTCAATTAAGAATAAAATTTTCAGTTACCCTGATGATTTTATTATTTATGCCGGACATATGGAGGAGACTTCTATAGGTGAGGAGAGGGAGAATAATCCTTTTTTAAAATAATTTTTGAGAGCGCAGCGCCTGACTGCTCCGATTCAAGGGATGTTTCGCAAGGATCCCCTTCGCGACAAAAGGCAGTTCGCTCCGCTTCCGGCAAACATGGTAACTTTGCAATATTATTTATTCTGTTGCATTCTTTTTGCAATTTCCTCGGGTGAAACGTCCTCTATGTGTGTGCCTATCCACCAACTGTTACCTGATGGATCTTTGAACCCGCATGACCTGTCACCATAAAACTCATCGGTAGGCTCGCGTAAAGATTCACCCCCTGCTCCAATTCCCCTTTTATAAATTTCATCACAGTTTTCTGTATAAAAATATAATGTTGTTGATGTTACAGGATATTTATCACTTTCTTCGCTGAGCATTACTGCGGAATCCCTGATATGTATAGTTGCATGCATTATGATTCCTTTTTCATCCTTCGAAATGTCAGTAAGATTAGCGCCAAAAACCTTTTGGCAGAACTCAATAACTATATCTGTGTTTTTACATATAAGGTAGGGGATAACATTGGAATAACCTTCGGGAATTGGTTTTACGCCCATAATATTTTTAAATTAATTTATTCGGCTGTTGGAGTAAATGTAGCAGCTATGCTTTTTATTTCTGTTTCCCTGTCGCTATTATAGTCCTTACTTTCAGTAATAAACCTAAGCATATAGACATAATTATTTGTTGCTTCGGGCAGTTTTGTTCTGAAATAGTAAATATTTTCATCAAACTTATTATCCTTATAAACAGCGCTTTTCATATCATACTTCCCGAAATCCTGCTCGCTGTATTCACCGCTTTTGGTGGGAATATTTAGGTTAATATCTTTTTCCATATTGTAAATAAAATCATCAATATTCTTCATACTGTTAAGCTTGAAAGCAAGAATCATTATTGTCATTTTCTTATCTTTGCATTCAAATGAATAAGAAATTGCATCCTTATCGGTTGTCTCTTTCATATCCTTCATCTCCCAGCCACTTGGCATTTTGAATGTAAACTTAAAAGATATATCGTTTACAACTTTATCATTACCTGATTGGGAAAGATTAATTTTGGTGAGAGAAAAAATTATTAATATAAATAAAAGTACTGTTTTGTTAAACATTATTTCCTTGAACATTCTAAAATAATTTTAATTTAAAAATTACTATTATCGCGAAGGTAGTTTCTGCTTCATTGCCTGGTATTCATCGGTAAATAGACCTTTAGTAGGATCAGGTTTTGGTGAAATTTTATTTAACTCTTTATTTACAAAGTTAATTCTGTCAACTGGAATCGGATGCGTTGAAAGCAATCTGTCAAGATCACCGGGAGTATTCCCTTTTTTTCTCTGTTCTTCCTTGATCTTATCAAAGAAGAATGTAATGCCGCCGGGATACCATTTGGTTGATTTTAAGTATTGAATAGAATAATAATCTGCCTCTGTTTCATCATCACGAGAATTTTTTAAGAAGGCAAGTCCAACAAATAAATTAGCTGCAACTTCGGCAAGTACACTTGGATTTCCGCCGAGTATAAAACTCAAAAGTGCGCTTACTCCATAGTATGCAGTAAGCCTCTGTGTAACGTGCCTGCGTTCTGCATGAGCAATTTCATGACCAATTACTCCTGCCAGTGTGGCTTCGTTATCAACAAAGTTCATCAGACCTGTATAAATATAAATATATCCCCCAGGTGTGCAGAATGCGTTGACGATAGTATCATTTACAACCTGGAAATTATAAGGATAAATATTTCTTTTTTTTACTTTTGGTGAATTCAGAATTTCCCTGCCTATGCCTGTAATGTAATTTTTAACTTCCTGGTGACCTTCAAGCATAGGGAACTCCTTTGGATTGGCTTTAATCTCTTTATCAAACTGTTCGCCAAACTCAACATCATCTTTATCTGAAAAAATGTTTGACTGCTCGCAGCTTTGAAATACTGCGGATGCAACCAGTAACGCAAAGAGGAATGCGAAGGGGTAAAATGCTTTATGTTTTATTTCGTTTTTCAGATAGTTCATAATTGTAAAAATTTAATTCAACTTACTATTTAATTCAACTTGAGTTATTTAATTAAGTTTGCCTTGTAACGTGTAATACAACTTTTTGGCAAGCTCGTATTTTGGGGACATGTCCATTGCTGTTTTATATTCATCAAGAGCTTCAAACCATAAACCCTTAAGTTCGTATGCCCTGCCCAGATTCAAATGGGCGTAATGATATGAGTCATACCGCTTAGCCTTCAATGCCATTTCGAGCCATGTTATGGCTTCATCATAGCTGCCCTGCTGTATGAGGTAGGAGCCAATATCGTTATATGGGTTGCCGTAATCGGTATCAATATCTATTGCAACCTTGCATTCTTCAATTGCCTGTTCAAGATCGCCTAAAAAACTGTATGCCCATCCAAGGAAAGTGTGCGCTTCTGCAGTTGGAAAGAATTCAATTGAAAGCTTGTAATTCCTGATTGCTTCCTCGTAATCTCCATCCATTTGAAGCTTATATGCTCTTTCCAGGTATTCCTGTGCTTTTGATATGCTGGATTCTGTCACCATTTAATTTGTCTGATTTATGTATAAATTCTTATGTATTTAAACAGAAATTCTTTACTTATTGTTTCAACAAGCAAATTTTGTTTCATTAATGCAAAATACGTTAAAATTTTGTTAAAATATACCGTATTTTCACGTGTAAATTTGCTAAAAATAAAATTATTTTGAAATATAAAAAGAAATATTCATTTAAATTGAAAAATAATAGATATATAACTTTAGGATTGATATTGGGTTCAGGGGTTGAATTAAATAATGACCTTATAACAGCTAAAAATATCATTTTTGAGGAAACTAAAGGTGTCCATCATAAACTTATTTATACCTGCAAGATTGGTATTAAAGATATTATAGTCTTTAAGGGACGCAGGCATTTTTATGAAGGTCATAATTATGAAGAATTAACCTCAAATATTAAAATCGCAAAAAAGTT
>JAYTUN010000098.1:0-6773 GCA_043744495.1 Ignavibacteria bacterium | reverse complement strand
TTTAATAATGATTTAAAGTTTGTAAATGGAACATCCAGATTAGAGTAATTTATGCTCGAAACAGCGTTTCGAGTTACAAGAGGTCAACTTGAGTAATTAATAAAGATAATTAAAGAAAATATACTTAAATTTGTAAAAGTAATTTGATTTATATTGTTTGTTAGATATAGATAGCATAATATCTAAGTATAATATATTTAAAGAGAAATTTGATGACTAATGAATTATAAGATTACTCTCAATTGTAGTGGATTTTTGAAACTGAATTAATTCATTAATTTATGAACAAAAAATTAAAAGCAAGAAAACCTAATGAATATTATTACGGAAAATGCGGTTAAAAGAAGATTATATTGGATAGCAGAGATACATAAATTAAGTGGTAACTTTGGTGATGACACAGATCGTTTGGAGAAAGAATTAGAGTTAGAAATTAATAATGCTGGAATTGCTTCTCTAATTAATCATTTAAGACTTTGTGGTAGCATACCAGAATCTTATGGGCATGATACAAGCGAAGAAAAACTATACTCCAAATATACAGATAATTTGTTATCATTATCGTATAAGTCTCTTGGACTTAGAAGTTTGGTATTGAAAGAAAGGGCAGATGCTGCTGATGTTGAGGCTTTTGCAAAAGATTATAGTTTCGTTGCAGATGCTAAATCATTTAGGTTGAGTAGGACAGCTAAGAATCAAAAGGATTTCAAAGTTCAAGCAATGGATGGTTGGAAACGCGGCAAACCTTATGCAATGGTAGTTTGTCCTATTTATCAACTCCCAAATACTTCAAGTCAAATATATGAACAAGCAACTTCACTTAACATATGCGTTTTCACTTATTCACATCTTTCATTGCTTTTAGCATATTCTGAAGTTGAAGGTAAAACTAAAGCACAACAACTACTAAAAAAAATCTTTAAATCAATACTTGCATTAAACCCTTCTAAAAGTGCATTTGATTATTGGTATAACATAAATAAGACAATGTTATCATTTTCAAATAAAATTGAAAAATTATGGTTATTCGAAAAAAAAGCTACAACTCAATCGATTAACATTGCAAAAGAGGAAGCACTGACATTCCTTGCTCAAGAACGTGAAAAAATTATTAGAATGAACCATGAAGAAGCAATCAAAGAACTAATTAGAGTCCATAAAATAGATAGTAAAATCCGAACTATAAATGCTATTTCGGACAACGGATTATTTTCTGTAAAATAATTTAATAATGAATATGAATATTGAATTAAACCAAATAATTGAAGGCAACTGTATTGAGATTATGGAAACTATTGATAATGATTTCATTGATTTGTCAGTAACGTCTCCACCTTATGATGACTTGAGGAATTATAAAGGTTTTATTTTTCCATTTGAGAAAATCGCTAAAGAATTATATCGTGTTACTAAACCTGGTGGAATAGTAGTATGGGTAGTAGCTGATGCAACAATTGAAGGTTCAGAAACAGGAACAAGTTTTAAACAAGCACTTTACTTTAAAAATATTGGATTTAATTTGCATGATACAATGATTTTCAGGAAAAGAAATCCAATCCCACAAATATATAGAAAGAGATATAACAATGAGTTTGAATTTATGTTTGTTTTTAGCAAAGGTGTTGTAAAAACTCATAATCCAATACTTGTAGAATGTTTGCACGCCGGATTAGAATTAAATGGTACAACATATAAAAATTATTCAAAAAACGAACAGACAAGAGAAAAGTTAGCTAAACCGGTTAAAGATAAAAAGATTAAAGGAAATATTTGGGAGTATGTTGTTGGTAAAAAACAAGAAGATCAAGAAGCAAAAGGACATCCCGCACCATTCCCTTGTGAACTTGTAAGAGACCACATTCTCTCATGGACAAATATTGGAGATATCGTTTTTGATCCAATGAGTGGTAGTGGTACAACTTGTCGAGTAGCTTGTGAACTAGATCGTAAATATATTGGTATAGACATAAGTCATGAGTATTGCGAACTTGCTCGTGAGCGTATAAGAATTGCAGAAAATCAATTAAGGTTATCATTTGATAAAGTAGAGCAATCAGTTTAACGATAATCTTCAGTATATTTCCTTTATGAGCTTTTTGCACAATCTTTTATGGGAATTGACAAAAAATCAATCATTTCATTAGTCCCTTTTTTTCATTAATTTTGTAAAATTTGTTAAATTAAATGGATTCCCGCTTTCGTGGGAATTTTACTATAAATGGCAAAAATTCAATTACATAAGATATGCCATGGCAGATCAGGTGATAAAGGCGATGCAGCCAATGTAGGCTTAATTGCTTATAAGCAGGAAGATTATGCAGTTATTAAAGAAAAGGTTACTGCTGAGGCTGTTAAGAAGCATTTTGAGGGTATCTGCTTAGGTGATGTTGATAGGTATGAGCTTCCCAACATAAATGCTCTGAATTTCGTCCTTCACAATACACTTGGCGGCGGTGGAACGGTATCGCTCAAAAATGATGCCCAGGGCAAGACACTGGCATCAGCATTGTTGATGATGGAAATAGATTACTGAACGAGAGTGCCTGACTGCCGTGTCTGTTGCACAACACATTATTCGAAGAATGCTTCGCATCACACACCCCGTCTTCACCTTCGGTGAATCCACCCCTCTCAAGAGGGGACTTACAGCTGATATTCCCCTCTTGAGAGGGGTGGGAGCGAAGCGGAAGGGGTGTGTTAAATAAATTATAGACTTCTGCAACAGACACTTCCGGAGGCAATAAGTATCTTATCAATCTTAGCAATATGTTCTAAATTAATCATAACTGTCTTAAATTTTTATATGTTAACGATATTTTTATAAATTAAATTAGAGTAAGTGAAGTATAGACCCTTCCTGCCTATTGTTCTAAAAAGACATAGTCGGCAGGCAGGTGCTTCGCTCAGGATGAAAAATATGTTTGACTACAGTAAATCAGAGTTAAAGAAGTTAAAAACCAGGGTAGATAACCTAAGGAGGTTTCTTTGAAATAGACGAGAAACTGAACCTTGTTTCAAGTCTTGAGAAAAAGACCTCAGAACCCGGTTTTTGGGATGATAACGCAGAAGCACAGAAGATACACCAGGAAATTACCCGCCATACCGAATGGATTGATCTATATAAAAATGTTGAAAAAAAGTATAGTGATCTTGAATCCATAATGAGATTAGCAGAAGAAGAAGCCGATGATACCCTTGAAGAAGTTGTAGAAAAAGATATTGAAAAGCTCACTACAGTCATTGAAAGCGCAGAGTTCAAGAATATGCTCCGCGATGAGGATGATAAGCGTGACGCTATTATGAACATTAATTCCGGTGCAGGCGGCACAGAAGCACAGGATTGGGCACAAATGATCATGAGAATGTATTTAAGATATTGCGAAAAGCAGGGATTTAAAGCTGAAATAGTTGACCTCCTTGAAGGTGACGGAGCCGGTATTAAAAGTGCGACTATCGAAGTTACGGGAAAGTACGCTTTTGGATACCTTAAAGCCGAAAACGGTGTTCACCGGTTAGTTAGGATATCTCCGTTTGATTCCAACAAGAAGCGCCATACATCATTTGCCGCAGTATTTGTTTATCCGGTGGTTGATGATAACATAGAAATTGAGATAAATCCGGTTGAAATAAGGGTTGATACATTCAGGAGCGGGGGAGCAGGCGGGCAGAATGTGAACAAGGTAGAAACTGCCATAAGGATAACCCATATACCCACGGGAATAGTTGTACAGTGCCAGAATGAGCGCTCACAGCACCAGAATCGTGCCAACGCAATGAAAATGCTTAAATCAAAGCTTTACCAGCTTGAAAAGGAAAAAGAACAGGCAAAGCTTGATAAAATTGAAGGCACAAAGAAGAAAATTGAATGGGGCTCTCAGATACGTTCTTATGTTTTCCATCCTTATAACATGGTTAAAGATCACAGGACAGACCATGAAACAAGTAATACACAGGGTGTGATGGATGGTAATATTCATGAGTTCATCAAAAGCTATTTAATGGAATTTTAAAGTACAGCCACACCAACGCGCCTCTGGCGGGGGTAAGCGCAATGTCTTTTGTAGAACACATAATCACACCCCCCCATGCGTGCCGCTTGGCAGGCAGTCTTCACCTACTGTGAATCCACCCCTCTCCCCGAAGGGGTAATAGACAAGAGGGAAATTACAACTTTTAGTAGCATGCTTAGTATTTTACCCGTTTTTGGTCTTGCCGGACTGCCCCTGCAGTTGACCAACAACTAAATAATAAATAATTTAACTTTAATTGGCAAATTTATTTCTTGCAAAACGTTTCTTACGCTCTAAAAAGGAATCCAGCTTCATTTCTTTTATTACGCTTATATCCATTGCGGGAATTGCCATTGGTGTTGCAGCATTAATAATTGCTGTATCAGTTCTTGGCGGATTTGAAAAAGAAATAACAGAAAAAACAATTTCCCTTTCATCTCATATACAAATTACTTCATTCACAAAAGAAGGGATAGCTGATTATAACAAAGTTATAAATCAGCTTAAAGATCCTGAAAACGGTCTTTACGTTAAAGAGGCTCATCCTTTTGTTCAGCGGGAAGCAGTAATTAAGTTTAAGGATAGAACTGAAGGGATAATATTAAAAGGCATAAGGAATGAAGACAGTGTATTTTCATCCAAAAGAAAAATTGTAGCAGGTTTGGGTGAGCTTGGTGAAATTGATTCCAGTGTATCAAATATCATAATTGGAAATAAACTGGCAACTAAACTTGGAATATCAGTAAACAGTAAGATATTTATTATTGCAACAGTTGGGATACCTTCTGCAGCCAATACTCCAACAGTTAAAGGGTTTAAGGTGGTTGGGATATATGAATCAGGCTTAAAGGAATACGATGACGTTCTGCTTTATGTTTCATTAAAGGATGCACAGAAATTGTTCAGTATGGGTCCGTTTGTAAGCGGTATAGAATTATACCTTACTGAAACCGGCATGATAAAGAAAGTTACACAGGATATTAAAACGAAAATAGATTATCCAAATAACAATGCAAGGAATGTATTTCAGATTTATAAAGGATTATTTACATGGGTTGAGCTGCAAAAAAAGCCGATACCAATAGTATTAGGACTTATTATCATTGTAGCTGCAATTAATATTGTTGGTTTTTTACTCATGCTAGTTCTTGAAAAAACTGAAACTATTGGCATACTTAAATCACTTGGAGCAAAAAATACGGATATTATGATGATATTTTTTATTCAGGGAATGCTGATATCTGTTGCAGGAATAATTCTTGGGAATGTACTTGGATATGGTTTATGTTTCCTTCAGCTTAAATATAATCTTATAAAGATACCTGAAATATATTATATGTCAAGTGTTCCGCTTGAAATAGATTTCACAGTCGGCTTAACTATTACTTCTATTGCGGTATTACTCAGCATTTTGGTAACTGTTATACCATCTTACATGGCTTCAAGGCTTAATCCCATTACATCACTTAGATTTAAGTAAATAATTCTTCAATTAAATTTCAATAAAGCTATACCTGCCTTAAGATTCAGATTTGGAATTATTCTTTTAAATTAACACACACCTTCCGCAATAGCACCTGTGGTGCAATTGCTCCCTCCCCTCTCAAGAGGGGAATAAAAGACTAAATTCCCCTTTTGAAAGGGGTGGATTTACCCCGAGTACTCGGGGTGAAGACGGGGTATGTTATATTTGATGAATCGTTTTTGAAAATTAAGTACTATAAAAGCTATTTTGTTAAATTGATATTATGAAATATACCAAGAATAAAAAATTCATAGGTAATATGTTTGATGAAATATCACCAACATACGACAAATTAAATCATTTGCTTAGCGGCTACCAGGATAACCGCTGGAGGAAGAGCGCAGTTAAGTATCTTGCTTCAATTTCAGATAATTATGATAATATTCTGGATTTGGCATCCGGTTCAGGTGATTTGGGAATGGAATTCCTTAAACTAAATCCTATTAGAATATTTTCAGCAGATATATCACTTGAAATGCTGAAAATTGATAAAGAAAAGCTGCCTGTACAGATAAACCAGACCATTAAAGCAGAAGCTGAACACTTGCCATTCAAAAGTGGTTATTTTAACCTATGCGGAATTGGATTTGGAGTCAGAAACTTTGAAGATTTGAATGAATGTATAAAGGAAATTGCCAGAGTTTTAAAACCCGGTGCAAAATTTCTGACAATAGAGATGTTTAAACCTGAAAAACCGAATATTGCAAACAGAGCATTCAGACTTTATTTCGAAAAGGTACTCCCAAAAATTGGTAATTCACTATCAAAGAGTGAATATGCTTACAATTACCTTTTTGAATCAGTCGATAATTTTTTGACAGTAAAGCAGTATAGTTCAATTTTAGAAGAAAATGGCTTAAAAGTTATAAAAACGAGGAATAATTTTATTGGAATAGTTAATACAGTGTTTGCTGAAAAAATTCAGTAAAAAAAATGTAATTATTTGTGTAAATTATTGCTTATTATCATTAGAATAATTATATTTATACAAATTAAATCATAATATATGAAAAAAATTAGTAAAGTTGTTACTATCCGCATTATTACTGTTTTAATGCTGATTTCACTTCCTTTTTTAGGCTCTGATTGTAAGGATATTATTAACCAGATAACTCCAACCGGAAATATTCAAGGTAACTGGACCTTAATTTACAATGCAGGTACAACTCTTGATATCTGTTCTGGAGAAACCGTATCATTTCCCAATTCAACAGGTGGAAATGCAACACTTAAGTGTC
>JAYTUN010000097.1:0-6915 GCA_043744495.1 Ignavibacteria bacterium | reverse complement strand
AATTTTCTTACTATCGCTCATGTTGTTCTCCGTGTGCTCTGTGGTGAATACTTCTTTTTTACCACAGATCGCTCTTGTTTTTCTCTGTATGCTCTGTGGTGAAAAAATCTTTGGCAAATTAGAATATCTTCCCGGGGTTCAAGATGTTATTCGGATCGAATGCCAGCTTTATCTTCCGCATAAGCTCAAGCTCTGCTGCTGATATCGCAATAGATATATAAGGCTTCTGTGAATACCCTATTCCATGCTCACCTGAGATCATTCCACCAAGTGAAACGGTTAACTGAAATATTTCCCTTATAGCTGTATCAAGATTTTCTTCCCAGCTTTTTTCATCCAACTTATCTTTAAGTATGTTAACATGAATATTCCCGTCACCGGAATGACCATAACATATAGTAGTTATTCCATACTTTGCGGATATTTCCTTAACTCCCCTGATAAGTTTTGTCATATTTGCTCTGGGCACAACAGTATCTTCTTCTTTGTAAGGTGAAATTGATTTCACTGCTTCACCAATTCCCCGCCTAAGCGACCATACATCCTGAACCTTCTGTTCATCCTCTGCAAGTACCATATCTAATGGATTAAACTCTTCAACCACTTCAGCAATCTGTTCAATATCTCTGTCTAATAGCTCCGGATAATTCCCGTCAACTTCTATGAACAATTGCGCTTCTGCTTCGCTGTTCGGGAATTTCTTGTTCTGCCGCTCTTCGGCTGCGGTGACAGCGGCTTTTTCCATGAATTCGATTGCCGATGGCGTTATCCCCCGCTGAAATATCTTCACAACGGCATCTGTTGCATTTTCAAGTGTGCCAAATGCTACCAGTATTACCTTCTTAAATTTTGGAAGCGGAATAAGCTTAAAATTTATCTTTGTAATAACTGCAAGTGTACCCTCACTGCCAATAATCAATTGGGTAAGGTTGTAACCTGTAACATTTTTTAATACTCTTCCTCCTGTGTTAATAATTTCACCTGTGGGAAGCACAGCTTCAAGTCCCAGTACATAATCTTTGGTAACCCCGTATTTAACCGCCCTTGGACCCCCTGAGCACTCCGCAAGGTTACCTCCTAAATGACATGAACCCCGCGAAGCCGGATCCGGCGGGTAGAATAACCCCAGCTCTTCAACTGCTTCCTGGAATACCTGTGTTATGACTCCGGGCTGAACTGTTGCCTGAAAATTTTGTGTATCTATTTCAATGATTTTATTGAAGCGCACCATGCTCAGGCAAATACCTCCGTAAATTGTTAGCGCTCCGCCTGAGAGTCCCGTACCCCCTCCACGGGGAGTAACAGGAATATTATGTTCATTAGCAAGCTTGAATATCTGTGAAATTTCCTCAGCCGTTATTGGTTTAACAATTACTTCTGGCGGGAAACAAAGATCTTCTGTTTCATCTTCGGAATGAATCTTAATTGATTCGTCGTCAGTTAAAACAAATTCACCGCCAACAATGGCTTTAAGCTTTTCAATTACCTCGATAGTTACCTTATTGTACATTAATATGCTTTACAGAGTGTTTGAATGTTTGTGAATAGCAATTAGCTTTTTTAACAATGCCCCAATTTTATTCAGGTATATCATTGAGCTTGCATCGCTAAGCGCTTTTGCGGGATTAGGATGTGTTTCTATGAATATTCCGTTTATGCCAATTGCTGCAGCGGCTTTTGAAAGCGGCTCAATGAATTCAGGATTACCGCCTGATACACCGTTATCATTTGAAGGCATTTGCACGGAGTGCGTTGCATCAAATATTACGGGACAGCCGAACTGCTTCATTATTTCAAGTGAGCGCATATCAACCACTAAGTTTTGATAGCCAAACATAGTTCCCCGTTCTGTTACCATTACTTTATTATTCCCCGCAGCCTTAACTTTATTTACCTGATGGATCATATCATAAGGAGAAAGGAACTGTCCTTTTTTAATATTTACTATTTTTCCTGTTTGGGCTGCTGCTTCAAGGATTTCCGTTTGCCTGCAAAGGAAAGCAGGTATCTGTAGTATATCAACATATTCAGATGAAATTTCAGCCTCAACTTCTGAGTGTATATCGGTAAGTACCGGAATATTAAGCTTTTCCCTGATATCACCAAGTATAGTAAGTGATTCAAGTACTCCAATTGAACGGAACGATGAGCCGCTTGTACGGTTAGCTTTTTTATAAGAAGCCTTGAAGATAAAAGGCATTTTGAGTTTTAATGCTATCTCTTTTAATCTTTTGGCTATTTCAAAGGATATTTTTTCTGATTCGACTACGCAGGGTCCTGAAATTAAAAATAGATCTTTTGTGTTATTTAGGTTATAGGATTTATTACCGTTCTTAATGATAATTTCATGTTTTTTTATTGTCTTTGAATCGGTTCTTCCTGTGGCTTTTGTTTTCAATTTTTACCTAAATTAATGACAATATTAAAGATTATTAGCTATTTTAACAACGCATTTTATAATATCATTCGTGCCACGAAAACGGTACAACAAAATTACGGATTTATCAAAGCTGCATAATTTTAGCAGATTAAAATTAAATGTATTCGTGGCACGAAAAAAGAATTTTATCCCTTATATAGGGATTGATTTTTCAAACATAGTTCATTAAAATTATAACATTAACTCAAGAACCACATCAGTTAAAATAATAAATTTCCAGTAAGGATTATATGAAAAAACTCATAATATTATCAGTAGTACTATCAGCCTTTCTGTTTACATTACCAACATCATTTGCAGGCGTGGGTGATACACTTAAACCAAAGCTGAAAATAAAAAGGGAACCTCAGAATAACTGGTCGCTTAACCTCAGCTTTTCAGATAACGGATTTGGTTTCGGTACTACGAAATATTTTAATCTATCAAAAGATATTTCTATAAACATAGGCATATTGTTTTCGGGAGCAAAGGATGACAGGGAGTTTGACCAGACCGATATTTTTGGTAATTCTGTTACTCCTTACAAAGTGAATAGGCTGTTTATGTTCCCAATACTTAATATTGGCATGCAGTACAGGCTTTTCCGCGAGGATGTTTCAGATAACATGCGTCCTATTATTAATTTTGGTGTAGCGCCTGCGGCAATTATTTATACTCCCTATAATGAACCGTTCTTTTCAAGTTTTAAATATGCGAAGGCTAAATATACTCTTGGCGCTTATGCGGGAGTTGGACTCGATTACATAACTAACCGGACCTCAGGTTTGAGTTTTAATCTGCGCTACTATTATTTAAAATTGTTTGGCGAAGGTATCAACAGCATATCAACAACAGAATTGAAGAACTTCGGGGGGATATACTTTATTTTCAGCTATAATTTTGTGAAGTAATTTGTTGTTGGTGAAACTGCTGAAGCAGACATAGCTTAAAAACAAGTCAGGCAAACTGCAGGAGCAGTCATAGCACCAACAACGGGAGAATTGATTTGAAGATTAATAAAGACCTGTCAGAACATAATTCTGACAGGTCTTTTTGATTTATGAAGTAATTACATTTATTATGTTTTACATTCCCAAACTGGTCCGCCCAGGCGGATTGGGAACGAGATACTGAAACCTGTCAGGTTTAAAGTCCTGGTTGGTTTTTTAATTTCAATCTACGGGATTTCTTCGTCGCTACGCTCCTCGCAAAGTGGCTATTTTATCATCTTATCAAACTCAGCCTCATCAATTATCTTTACTCCAAGTGATTCCGCTTTTTTGAGCTTGCTTCCGGCTTCGGCTCCCGTAAGGAGATAATTTGTTTTCTTGCTTACCGATGTTGCCGCTTTTCCGCCAAGTGTTTCAATTAACTCCTCGACTTCTTCCCGCTTGTATTTTTCAAGCGAGCCCGTTACAACAAACGTTAAGCCTTCCAGTTTATTTGCAAGCTTGTTTGATGATGAGCCTGTGGATTCCACTTCAAACTTTAAGCCTGATTTACGTAGTTTATCAACCATCTGCATATTACTTTTTGTCCGAAAGAAATCATACACACTCTCAGCTATCCTTGGTCCTACTTCATGGATAGTTTCAATTTCTTCTTTAGATGCAGATATCAGCTTATCGATACTTTTAAAATGCTTTGCAAGTATCCTTGCAGTCCTCTCGCCAACGTGCCTTATACCAATTGCATATATCACCTTTTCAAACGGGCGCTCTTTGGAGCGTTCAATTGAAAGAAAAATATTATCAATGCTTTTTGCTCCAAAACGCTCAAGCTCTTTTAGCTCTTTTTCCTTTGCATTAAGTTTATATATATCGGTAATATCCTTTAAGTAACCCCGCTGAATGAAATTATCAAGTATCTGGCAGCCCAAGCCTTCAATATCCATAGCCGTCCGTTCGGCAAAATGTTCCATCCTGCCCTGCACCTGTGCGGGACATAATGAATTTGTGCAGTAATAATTCACTTCACCTTCGGGCCTGTGTATAGGCTGTTTGCAAATAGGACACTTCCCGGGCATCTTGAACGACTTACTGCCTTTTGGTCTTTTTGCAAGCACAACTTCAACAACCTTTGGGATAACATCTCCGCCTTTTTCTATCTTAACAAAATCACCTTCACGTATATCCTTTCGCTCAATTTCATCGCAGTTATGCAATGTAGCTCGTGAAATTGTCGAACCCGCAAGGAACACAGGCTCCAGCTCAGCCACCGGAGTTATTGTGCCTATCCTGCCTACCTGTAATGTAATGCTTTTAAGCTTTGTTACAGCCTGCTTGGCTTTGAATTTATATGCAATTGCCCAGCGTGGACTCTTTGCTATACTGCCAATCTTATTCTGCTGTGCAAGTGAATCTATTTTAACTACAACACCGTCAATTTCGTATGGCAGGCTCTCACGCTCAACTTCTATCTTACGGCAAAACGCTTTTACATCTTCCATTGAGCCAACTACTTTTGTATAACTATTGATGGGGAATTTAAGTGACTTAAGAAAATTAAGATTTTCCGAATGTGACTTAAGATTCTTCTGCTGAGCTTCATTTTGATAGCGCATAAAGTAGCAGAACATATTCAGCTTTCTTGAAGCTGCTTCGCGGGAATCTTTCAGCTTTAAGCTGCCCGCAGCAGTGTTGCGCGGATTTGCATACCTCGGCAAACCTTCGGCTTCCTGCTCTTCATTAATGCGTTTAAAATCCTTAAGCATGAAAAATACTTCACCGCGAATTTCAATATCAATTTTCTTATCAAGTTGTAAAGGTATTGCACGCACAGTTTTTAAATTTGTAGTTATCTCATCGCCCCTTACGCCATCACCTCTTGTAGCTCCCCGAAAAAACAAACCATTTTTGTAAACAAGTGATACTGCAATGCCATCAAACTTAAGCTCGCAAACATAATTATATTTTTCGCCCTTAAGCAAATTATTAATTCTTTTATCAAACTCATCAAGATCATTTTCATCATAAGAATTTGAAAGCGAGAGCATTGGAATATCATGGATAACTGTGGAAAATTGATTGGATAAATCACTGCCAACGCGCTGTGAAGGTGAATCGGGGGTTTTAAGTTCAGGATATGCAGCTTCGAGTTCCTGAAGCTCCTTCATCAATATATCGTATGCATAATCATCAATATCAGGCTTTGCAAGCACGTAATACTTATAATCAGCATCAAGAAGCATATCTTTCAGCTTCTTTGCATTATCTATCGATATTTTATCTGGTGGCATTTCCCGGTTTTGCTGTGAGTTATTTCTGTAGCATCCCCTTGCGTGTTATTGCTGTTGAATGCCTTCTTTTGAAATAATGAGATTTTTAATGGATGTCCCTTGCGTAAGGTCAGATTTCTTTAAGTATTTGCCGTTAAGGTACAAATCAACATTCTGGCTTGTATTTGCGCTGAAACGGAATTTTTCCTTTGCACCAAATACCAGAGAGTCCTTTGCTGAAATATATTCATCAAAAGGCTCTGCCTGTTCATCAATATAAAGTTTTATTTTAATATCCTTAACAGCTTTGATAGTGAGTATTAATGAATCCATTGAAACAAGTGTTTTAAGGGAATCTTTTATTCTTGTTGAATCAATTTTATTTGAAATTTTATTTTCATATTCGCTTGATATTTCATTAAAGCTCTTTGGCTTAACATCAGTTTTCTTTTCACCTGAATGGTTCAGGTAATCCACAAGGAAATATATTCCCGCTGCAATTGCAAGAATTAAAATACCAAGAAGAATTTTTTGAGTAACAGACCTGTTGGAAAATTCAGGTGATGTATCTTCAAATCCTGATTTGGGTTTTGGCTTCATATAATCAGGTTTATCTGTTTCAAGGCTCTTTGAATACACAGACACCTGATTATCATCAGTTTTTTTTACAGGATTATCAAGCACCGATATTCGTATCTTTGCATCGGGGTGGCTTATATCTTTGTTCTCTTCAGATGCAAATTTTCTTCTTACATAAAATCCGGCTTTTGCTTTATCGTAATCGTTTAATATCTGGTTTTCATTTTCGTTAAGGGATCTTGCATAAGCTTTAATAAATGAGCGGACGTATGTTTCGGGCTGGAAATCAAATTTGCCATTTTCCAAATGATGCAGGAATTTTGTGTTAATTCTGCTTTCTGCGGAAATTTCAGTAATGGAAATCCCTTTTAATTCACGCAGTTTTTTTAGATCCTGTCCAAATTCTTTAAGCATTCATTTTTAGGTGGAGGTTAAAAATATCAATACAAAGTATTGATACTTCGTATCAATTTTTCAAAAATAACCCTACTTTTTTTTAATATCAATTGATTAATTGATAAAATTGCAACTTTTTAAATATATTTAAGACTTTTTGTTATTAACTCACCTTACACATATTCCCGTGAAAGAGGGTCAGGTAGGAAATGAGTAACATCAGGTTATAAGACTACAAAAGTCTTATAATATATTGTAAATTCCTATAATCAAAATGCAATTAACCCTATTTTAGATTGCTTAT
>JAYTUN010000096.1:0-26183 GCA_043744495.1 Ignavibacteria bacterium | reverse complement strand
ATGATTTTCAGGGCTAAAGCCCTGAATTCAACGTATTTTTAAACCCCCGACATAAATGTCGGGGTTAAAACATATTCCTAAGCGGTCAACTTGAGTATATATGATAATTATCTTTTCTAATTCTTCTACAACAGATTTGATAAATAAAAACCCCCGCTTCTTGGCGGGGGTTTAAGTTCATCTGAGTTTTTATTCAATTAACTATTACCAGCAAACCCGATGCAAATAATAAGAGTATTTGCCCGCAGGGGTTATTTAAGCATAATCATTTTCTTTACATCAGTATAGCCGCCTGCTACTATTTTGTAGAAGTAAACACCGCTTGCTATCTGATTATCCATTGAATTTGTTCCGTTCCAGTCAACTTCATATTTACCTGCAATATATTTATCTTTTACAAGTACTTTAACTACTCTTCCCATAATATCATAAACTACTATTGTGACATCGCTTTCTTTTGGAAGAGAGAATTTGAATTTAGTAGTTGGGTTAAACGGGTTAGGATAGTTCTGTGTTAATTCAAATTTAGCAGGTACTTCATATGAAATATTAATTATTCCTACAATTGCATTCCTTGATGCTACTAATGCGTCAATTGCATATTTTACATTATGCATACCTCGGCTGCGTTCCTCTTTCAATAACCTGTAATTGAAATAGGCTTTCCTTAAAGTTACATTATTCGAATCTGCTGCAATCAATTGCCATGCTACCGAGTCAACTCCGACCGGAGGCAAAGCTATTCTTAATATCTGCATGCATCCGTCAAATTCTAAACGCCATGGTTCAATAGTTCCGTCTGCGTCATAATCCGCATCAGAAATGAACTGGTCAAACCTTGTTTTGCCGGCATGACAGCTTTGGCAAGCTTTTAAATGATCGTAATCGGTTGCATTATTACGAAGATACAATGCATGTCCGCCAACTTTATTTCTGTTAGCTGAAGTTGTATCTGTTGGTGGCATGTGGCATGTTACGCATGCATTCGGTAAAAAAGCAAAATGCTGTGTTGACCTATATGGCGCTCCGCCAAATGTTGCCAGGTTTTGACCAAGATATATGTCAGATTGACCGCTATAATGAGGTCCCCAAGTTGAGGAAGTTACTCTTGTATTAACATATGTAACACTGTTTTTTCTTGATTTATGGCAATCCATGCAAACTATTCCATTACCTACGTTAGTATAACGATAACCGTTGGCAAGTGTATCACTTCCTGTTGGTCTTGATCTGAGCTGGTAAGGATTAGAACTTCCATGCGGGTCATGACATGAGGCGCATGCAATCATTTCCTGTTTGCCCCGGTTAAAGTTATTTGTATTTGTACCAATTCCTTTTGTAAAGTTTACATATCCTTGTCCATCATGGCATCTAATGCAATTATCTAAATTATTTGTACCATTATTCTGCTGGGCGTGTGAATTTGAGTAAACTGTAGTTGAGTGCTTTGCATTTTTCCATTGAGCGAATACCGGACCAAATTGGGGGGAATCATGGCATTTTCCGCAAACACCTTCATCAACAGATTTCATAATCTTGTTTGTATCTCCGCCGCCAAATACATGTTCGCTTCCGGGTCCATGACAGCTTTCGCAGCCTGCGTTTGAAAATGCTACAAGTGAAGGGAACCTGTTCTTTAGTGAATCCCAGTTTGCCGGTTTAGGCGGAGCGTAATTAGTCCAGTTCCAGCCTAACTGGCGGGCTTTATCATCAAAACCGCCATTATCAGTAAAGATTAATTGGTCATATCCTAATGTGTGAACTCTGAATTGTTCAATTCCGTAAGAAGAAGGACCTGTTGTTATTTTTGTTTTGAATGTTGTTGCATGTTTAGAAACTTTCCATCTGTCAAAAATATTATCGAATCTCGGGTTACCACTGTGGCAGCTCATACAGTTAGGGAACACAGCCGGAATGTTATCAAATTTACCGGTCCCAACGTAAGTAGAGCCGTATAAAGTTACAGTAGTATCTTTTGAACCTGATGAAGTTGTTACCGATACCTGTATTTGGTATGTACCAGCAAGATCATTTTTAAATTTCTGCCATGTAGGTAAACCGGTAATACCTGCTAATGTTGCGGTTGAACCTGATGGTTTAACAAGCATCGTCCATGTAGCTGTTTGGATAGATGTTGTATCTCCAAAGTTCCATGCTCTTAAATAAACAAAGGTTCCTCTGGCAACAGTTCTTAATCCGCTGGCAACTGTTGAATCTTGTGTAAAAGCAGAATTAGCAGCAAGCATGTTAGGTGTAATATATTCTGTAACTATTTTTAACCTTGGTTGCCCAAAAACTATTCCTGTGCAAATAAGTACAAACAGTAAAAATGTCCCTGTCCGTTTCATTATGAATCCTCCTGATTTATTGGTGTTTAACATTTTCGTTTTTTAAAAATTCTACCTATTTATATATTCAAATAGCGTGCCAAAAAAATTGCCGATAATCATCATAATTTTCATATTTTTAAAATGCTATGGGGTTAAATTACACACCACCCCTTAAAATTTTGCTGAAAATGAGGTTATTTATGACTCACATCATAGGGTAATATGACTTTCGTCATATATAGATATGATAAACATATTTATATTTGTAATGAAAAAGAGATATTAATTAAATTTTTCCCATTGAATACAGAATCTATTAAAATATTATTAGTTGATGATGAAGTAAACTCCACAATTCTTCTTAAGAAAGTGTTGGAAAAAAAGGGCTATTTGCCTGTTACTGAAAATGACAGCAAAGTTGCGCTTAGCAGAATAGAAAATGATGAGTTTGATATAATAATATCTGACCTTCAGATGCCGGATGTAAGCGGAGTTGACCTTTTAAAAGCAAAAAAAGATGAAACTTTATTTATTATGATAACCGGTTTCGGTTCTATTGATTCTGCGGTTGAATCGATGAAGCTTGGTGCATTTGATTACATCGGCAAACCTTTTAATCTTGAAGAATTTATTATAAAATTTGATAAAGCTGTAGAAAATATCTTACTTAATAAACAGGTTGCAAACCTGCGAACACAGGTTGAAGAAACTTCATCGTTCAGCAGTATCATTGGCAAGAGCAGGAAAATGCTGCATGTTTTTGATATGATAAAAAATGTTGCCCGTACCGATACAAATGTACTGATAGAAGGTGGAAGTGGAACTGGTAAGGAGCTTGTCGCAAGGGCAATTCATCATAGCAGTTCAAGAAGCTCGGGACCTTTTATAGCAATAAACTGCAGTGCGATACCAGATAACCTGCTTGAGAGCGAGCTCTTTGGACATACTAAAGGCGCATATACCGGAGCTGTTGATGCGCAAAAAGGTGTTTTTGATCTTGCTCATGGCGGAACACTTTTGCTTGATGAAATTGCAGAAATGCCATATAATTTGCAGTCAAAGTTACTGCGGGTGATCGAAACCTGGGAAATTAAACCTCTTGGCAGTGATAAAGTTAAGAAAATTGATGTCAGGCTGCTTGCTGCGACAAACCGAAACATTAAGGAACTGATAGACAAAATGAAATTTCGTGAAGACCTGTTTTACAGGATCGCAACAGTCACTATCAGCCTTCCATCTCTTGATGAAAGAAAAGAAGATATTCCTATGCTTGCCGATCACTTCGTTAAAAAAATATCCACAAAGATGAACAGGCAAGTTGCTCTTAAGGGTGAAGCCATTGATGTTCTAACTCATCATAGCTGGAAAGGTAACGTTAGAGAGCTTGAAAATGTTATTGAGCGCGCAATAATTTCTTCGGATACTGATAAGCTTGGAAAACATAATTTTAAGTTCCTTTCCCAAATCAGTGATGATGAAAATATAACTTCAATGGGAGGCAACGTTGAGCTTAAAGACATGGAAAAGGTCCATATCAGAAAAGTTCTTGAGGAAAATAACTGGAATAAGCTTCAGGCTGCCAAAATACTTGGCATTGATAGAAAAACCCTTTACAAGAAGATTAAAGAGTATGATTTAGAATGAATTTAAATAAACAATGTAAAATAGCAAACTGCATAGGCAGTCAAGCGCCTCATTAATACCAAAAGTAGTTGTTGGTGAAAACACCAACAACGGGGTTTAATTAAATATACTAGATTTATGAAATGGCTGCGAATGAATTTATATAAATTGGTGGATTTTCTTGTTGATGTCATCATCCCAGCATCTTTATGGATAATTGGTTTGATTATAGTTATCTTAATTGGATCTATATTTTATTCGCTAATTGATAAGTATAGTAGGTGGAAATATTGTTATTAATATTATCTTTATTTATTTGATTTTAATAATTTGTGGAATAATTTTTAAAATTCATGAAAAGTATAAAAAGAAAAAAGATATCAAGTAGTATATAGAAATTTTACACTTTATTTACACTTTTCAAGCATTACAATTAACCTAACTATTATATTTTATTAGCATTAAAGAAACATTGAAGATCAAGGAGTATGAACTGGAATAACCACATGAAACGTGAAACATGAAATGTGAAATTTATATGTAAAATATCATACCCATCAATTCTCCTTAAATTCCCCCCGTTGTTGGTGTTGTCACCAACGACTAATAACTTTAATTGTTAGGATTTATCACAAAGCGTTTTTTGTTGTTTGTATTAATTTTATTTTAAATAATTGATGCAACGAGTGTTTATATGCTAATATTATAGAGTATCAATTATCATTGTATCTATAGACAATGTTAGGTAAATTTGTATAATTAAGTTATAAGAAAAACGAAAGAAAAGAAAATGAAAATCGAAATATTAAATTTTGATATTGTTTTGTTAGCCCAAAAGTTTAATCCTTCGATTCTTACTAAAGATTGGCTTTTGCAAAAAAAAATATTTAACGATGAACCTAAAGAGTTTGTAAACACAAATGGTTTATCTTTTTTTGAGGATGACAAGTTCGTACTTCAAATTGATGATACAAATTTGATTCTTCGTTCAAAAAGTAATGATGAAAAAGCATTAGAGTTTTTTAAAAACTTTATTGATTTGTTAACTAAAGCTTTACCCGAAACACCATATAGCGCAATTGGCATGAACATATTTCTTGCTATTAAGAATGACAATGCAGATGAAAATATTTTGAAATTAATACGAGATAAATACTGTTTAAATCAAAAGAATGTTGTAGAAATTTTAAAAGACACAGAATTTAATTTTGGATTTACACTAAATTATAAAGAAAAGAAAAATTTAGTTACTTTTGTTGTAACCCCAAAAGTTAACGACAATGAATATCAAGTGAGTATAAACTTTCATAAAGATATTATGGATAAAGAATTTAAGGAAACAAATAAGCTTATCACTGAGTTTACACAAGAATTAGCATCTAATTATGATTATGCTCAAAAAATTGCTAGTAGAATGTTTATTGAAAATAGTAATACTAAAGATTGATATATGAAAGAATTTAAGTCTAATAGAATTGAGCGAATTAAGGAAACTACAACGACTTCAAGTTCGCTATTTGATAGAATGGGTTTACTGCATTTTGGTGCACAACGAAACATGCGGGCTTTTGAAGTTTGGCCAAAAATTAGAAGTTCGCAAGTAACCTATAAATCAGGAGAAAATGAGGCTATTTATGATACTGATTTATTAGGATCAACTTTTCCTTATCCTGAAACATATATGCCGGCATTAACACCTGGTACAATGTCATTGCAGCGAGTAATGATCGGACAATATGCAAGTAAAAATGAAAACAATCAAATAATTAAAAAAATTTATGACATCAATAACAGTATAGTCTCGGTAAGCGAGAATTTGAGTGATATATATTTACGACTAAATGAAATTGAAAATAATATTACAATACTATCGATTAAAATTAATTTATTAAATGTTGTAATTGATTTTATAGATTCTGATAAGTATGAAATCTATAAACCCATTAATATAACCATTGAGCAAAAAGGAAATGAAAATTTCACAGCTTGTTTATATGATGTCTCATTGTTTGGTTATGGTAAGTGTATTCCCGATTCAATTGACGATTTGAAAAACGCTATTATTAGCCAATTTGAATTTCTTTCAGAGCAAAATGATGTATATAAACTTGAATGTATGCCTGCTAAACAATTATCTTTTTTAAAAAGAATATTAAAACCCAAAAATTAAAGTAATTTATGCCAAGGTTAATTGAAATAGTTAAGGCTATGCAAAAGTTAGATTCTAAAGGTAACAGTGGTGAGGAAATAGAGGGGAATATAAAATATATTAATGATAGGGGAAAAGAAAATAGATATTCATATTATTTCAAAAATAAACTTGTTTTTACTTTTGGCATAACAAGAGGTAAGGGACAAAAGGATGAAAACTATGGTTATGTGCCGCGTCAAATAGGAATTAATAATGGAGAATTTGAAAGACTTCACATATGTACAATGAGTAAAGAGGAATACAATAAATCCTTGAAAGAAAGTGGCAAGATTATTGACGATGAAAATAAACTCGAAAATATTGTGGAAAAACCAAAGAAGAAAAAAAGCAAAAAAATGGATAATTATTGATTGATAATTGAAACGATATACAAAAATTATTTACACTTTCTTTACACTTTTCAAGCCTTAAAATTATCTAACCACTATATTTAATTAGCTTTAAAAAGGCTTTGAAGATTAAGGAATATGAACTCGAATGATAAAACATGAAACGTCAAATGTGAAACGTGAAAAGTGAAACGATAAACGTGAAACGTAAATCGAAAAACGAGAAACGTGAAAAGTCAAACGTAAAACGTGAAAAGTGAAACGTAAAACGTGAAAAGACAAAAATGCTAAAACCAGTTTTATGTAATTATTTCCTGCTTCCCTCCGAAAGGAGTCCTTCTGACAAACTCCTCCTCGCGCTTTGCCCGCCTATGGCGTGGAATGCAGGGATCCCCCCGTTGTTGGTGCTACGCCTTGCTGAACGAAGTTAAGAAAGGTTGCCTGACTTGTTTCTAAGCCTTGACTGCTCCTGCAGTTTCACCAACGACAAATAACTTTAATTTTTTAGGAGAAGTGAAGTTTCAGCTTCCCTCCGAAAGGAGTCCTTCTGACAAACTCCTCCTCGCGCTTTGCCCGCCTAAGCCTGCCCGCCTTTGGCGTGGAAGCGGAAGGGGTGTGTTAAGTAAAGTATAAACTTCTGCTCCGAAGGAGCCCCTTTGGGGCAACAGACACTATGGCGTGGAATGCAGGGATTGGGAAGTAATATATTTATGGATTGCGTATAATTCTATCCCCATCAATTCCCCTATGAAAACCCCATTTTTGTAGATTTTTGCCACACAAATATGTAAATCAGTTAAAAAAATGATATTATAAAGCTAAAATATGGCACGTTATTTGTATAACAATAATATTAAAGATATTACAAATATGAATAACTATAACTTACATATTTTCAGCTTAAAATCTGAGATCTGTTCACTTATCAGGAAAACGCTTGATTTGGAGAGATATAATATTACATGTACACGTGGTGAAGATATTAACGAAAAATTCATTGCTGAATTCAGCAGGGAAATTGATTGCCTTATCCTGGATAAAAATATTGATCCGGATTTAGCAACAAAAATAAAAAAGAAATTCAATAAAATACCAATTATCTGTTTGCCTTCACTTGGATCAGAGTTTGATGAAACTGACGGCGAGAAATGTATGTCAGAACCATTTAAGCTGAGTGAGCTTAAAAAAGCGATTGAAGAAATTTCTGAAAGGACACAGTAACAGGATTTATTGAAAAAGCGAATATAAGCAAAGAGTAAATGAAAAGCTTTCCGAAAAATATTTTATGGGTACTCTTACCTGTATTACTGGTAAGCGGCTTACTGATATTTGCCAATAGCTATTCAAGAATTTCTACAGCAAATACCGATGTTTGTCTTTCATGCCATGAAGATAAAGACCTTACAATGGAAACGAAGGGGAAAAAAATATCAATATTTGTAGATCCTAAAGAATACAAAAAGTCTGTTCATAATATTGCGGAATGTGAAGATTGTCATGAAAGTTATAACCCTGATGAAATTCCGCATACAAAAACAAAAAATGACGTAAACTGTATAAGCTGTCATAATGAAGCAAAAAATATTGAAACAAATATACATGCAAAAGTAAAATGTGCAGGCTGTCACTCAAAACACGATATAAAACCGGTAAAGGAATTTGCAAAAGAACAGACCAAAGCCTGCATAAGCTGTCACAAGAATCAGAACATCCAGCATTACTCCGAAAGTGTACATGCAAAGAATAATGTTACCTGTGAAAGCTGTCATGATGGCGGACATAATGTTAAAAAAATTTCCAGGCAGGAAGTATCTTCAACCTGCGGTAAGTGTCACGGCAGCCACGAAAAGAATTTTAAGAACAGTATTCACATGCAGGTATTGAATAAAGGTAACAATGAAGCTCCTACCTGCACTGATTGTCACGGTTCTCACAAAATTATCACAGGCAAAATATCGGTTGAGTCACAAGCATGTTTAAAATGTCATTTAGATGAAAAGAAATTTCCGGGTGATAAAAAGGGTTCAGCAAGTTTTGTAACACATTACAAAACGAGTATTCATGCAGCTATAGAAAAAGACGGATTGCTTGAAGCCGCAGGCTGTGTTGATTGTCATGGAAATCATATGATCTATAATCCTTCAGATCCAAAAGCTTCTACAAAAAGAGCAAGACAAATAGAAACCTGCGGCAAGTGTCATAAAGATATTGTAGGAAGTTTTAAAAAATCCAAACACGGGCAGGAACTTATAAAAGGAAATGATAAGGCTCCAACATGTACTGATTGCCACGATGAACATGATATACAATCAACGCTGCTTTCAAATGATTTTTCTAAGATAAACCTGACAGAAAAATGTTTAAGCTGTCACAAAGACGGTAAAATTCCGCATAAAAATTTTAAAGGTGAAGAAGAGCTTATTACCGGTTACCAGAAAAGTGTTCATTATTTAGCTTTGAAAGAGGGTAACTTTGACGCGCCAACCTGTTACCAATGCCACGGTGCGCATGAAATGGAAAGCACGGAGAATCCTGATAGCAAGATAAACAAGAAAAATATTGCAAAAACCTGCGGTGAGTCCGGCTGTCATGGTAAACAGCTAATCGATTACAGAGGAAGTATTCATGAAATTGGAGTAGGCAAAGATAGTAAGGATGCGCCAACATGTAATAATTGCCACGGCAACCATGGTATATTAACAAAAAATCTAGAAAACAAACTTGAAAAATCGCGTTACATAGTAACGCTTTGCTCAAACTGTCACAGTTCAGTTGTGCTGGTTGAAAGAAATGACCTACCTACACAGGTTTCAGAAACTTTCAGTGAAAGTTTTCATGGACTTGCCATCAGAGGCGGTGGAAAAGAAGCGGCAAATTGCGAAAGCTGCCACGGCAATCATAATGTGAGACCATCTGATGATTCACTTTCAACAATAAATAAAAAGAATCTGCCCGAGACGTGCGGAAAATGTCACCCCGGTGCTACAGAAGTTTTGTTTACCAAAAAGATACATTTAACCAATCCTGAAGAAGATTCTCCTTGGGTTTTCTGGATAACAAGAATTTATATGTTCATGATTTTTGGTTTAATTGGATTTATGGTCTTGCATAATGTATTAGATTACAGAAGAAAGATCCAGCATATAAATAAAGACAAAGTATTAAAGAAAAAATGAAACAGCAGCAAAATATTGATGATATAAAGTATTTAAGGATGAACAGAAGCGAAAGAATTCAGCACTTTCTGCTGTTTACAAGTTTCATTACTTTGATACTTACAGGTTTTTGGCTAAAATTTCCGGAAGCTTTTTGGGTAAAATGGGTAGTTGCAATTATTGGCGATAATGCATTTGGGGCAAGAGGTATTGTTCACAGAATAGCATCATTGGTTATGATCGCAGCTTCTCTATATCATTTATACTATATATTATTTACTGTAAGAGGTAAGCAGCTTCTTAAAGATTTTTTACCCAGGAAACAAGATCTTGTGGATTTTAAAGATTCTATGCTTTACCTGCTTGGTACATCAGATGAAAAGCCAAAGTTGGGTAGATTTAGCTATATTGAAAAAATGGAATACTGGGCAGTTGTTTGGGGTACTGTAATTATGGGTGCTACAGGATTTATTTTATGGTTTGAAAATACTTTCCTTAAATATGTTGGTACTACCGGAATGGATATTTCAACCGCAATACATTATTATGAAGCAATACTTGCTTCGCTGGCAATTTTGGTTTGGCACTTCTATTTTATATTCATTAACCCTGATGTTGCACCTATGAATAAAGCATGGTCTAAAGGATATTTAACAAAGGAGCAGATGGAGCATGAACATCCTTTAGAACTTGAGGAAATAGAAAAGAAACAGCAGGAAGAAAAAATACTATTGAAAAAAATGACCTTAAAAACGAAATTGACATTAATGAAGAAGTGAGTAAAAAAGTAACAGAGTAGTGAGTAAAAAAGTAACAGAGTAGTGAGTAGAAAAGTAACAGTATTTTTTAAAAGTATATTTATTAATAAATTAATATCATGAGCGAAGAAAAAACCAAAGATTTAAAAAAAGTAAGATTCTTCAGGAAGATACGCGGTTATAGAAGGTTCTTATTATTCACAGGAATATATATTGGTTTATTTCTCATATTACTTGCCGGCTCTGCAGAATATACATCTAAACCGGCATTCTGTCCTACATGCCATTATATGGAACCATTCTATCAAAGCTGGAGAACTTCATCTCATAATAAAGTAGATTGCGTAGAATGCCATTTTGAACCTGGAGTATCAGGAACGATACGTGGCAAGCTCAACGGTCTGGTACAGATTGTGAATTATGTTTCTATGTCATACAAAAAGCGTAAACCATGGGCAGAAATTCCCGATAATTCTTGCGACCGTTCTGGTTGCCATGATATGCAGATCATAAAAGACTCAATCTATAACTTTAAAGGTGTTATGTTCAGTCATAAAAATCATTTACAGGAGCAGAGGCGGGGTAAAACACTTAAATGCACAAGCTGCCACTCACAAGTTGTTCAGGGGTCACATATTGAAGTTACAGAAGAAACGTGTTTTACTTGTCATTTTAAAAAGTCTGATGACCCTGAACATAAATTTGATAAGCTTGCTGATTGTAAAACCTGCCATAGCTTTAAAGATAAAACTAAAGAGCAAATGGCAAGTTTAAGGTATGACCATACAAATGTGTTGAAAAATAAATTTGATTGTTTAGATTGTCATTCTAACACTATAACAGGTAAAGGTGATGTTGCAAAGGAAAGATGTTTTCAATGCCATTTCGAAACAGAGAGGCTTGAAAAGTTCACCGATACCAAGCTGATGCATGAAACCCATATAAAGAAACATGCAATGAAATGTTTTGTATGCCACAATCAAATAGAGCATAAAGTTCAACAAATAGACCCAACTGCTCCGGCAGACTGTCAGTCATGTCATACAAATGCTCATACTTCGCAGGTGAGTTTATACACAGGTGAAAATGGATTTAATGTAGATAAAACCCCCAGTTTAATGTTTTTGGACGGTATAAACTGCCGCGGTTGTCATATATTCCACGAAATGGATAAAATGGATATCAATACTTCAACATCCAGCGGTAAAGCCTGCGAAAAATGCCATGGTAAAGGGTATGATAAGTTAATAGATCAATGGAAATTGGGAACTACAAAAAGACTTGCAACAATAAACTCTATTTACAAAACTGTAATGCCAATTGTATCCAAAACCCAAAGCGGAAGGAAAAATGAAGCTTTAGAGATCATGAAACAGGCTGAGCATAACATACGTATTGTAGAAGTTGGCAAGAGTGTTCATAACATACAGTTTGCTGATAAACTGCTAATAGGTGCTTATGGCTTAATGAAAAATGCCCTTTCAACAATAGGCGCAGCTAACTCATTGCCTGAATTCAAGTCGGCTTCTGAATTTATACCTAATGAGTGTTACAGCTGCCATTCCGGCATCCAGGAAATAAATGTAAAGAAGTTCGATATGAATTTTTCGCATAACAAACATATAGTCGATAATAAAATATCATGTAATAAATGCCACTCAAATGAAAAGAAACATGGTGAGTTGATAGTTTCAAAACAAAGTTGTAATAATTGTCATCATTCACAGAGTAAAACCAACGAAAATTGCGGAAAGTGCCATAAATTTCAGGAAACTGTGTATAACGGAACTACATTTGGCAAGAATCAGCCGGACTTTATGAAAACAGGCGGAGCAGGATGTGGTGATTGTCATGTTACCGCTGATAAAGTTGTAAAACCTGATAAGTTAATTTGTCTGAAATGCCATGAAGACGGTTATGATGACCAGATGGGTGAATGGAAAGTTGACGTTAAAAAACTTTCTTCAGAGCTAAGTGAATTATTGAGACAAATAAAGGGAAAAGATATGAGCAATGAGGAACAAGATGAAATTGATGAATCAAAAAAAATACTGTCACAAATTAATTCAAATCCAAGTATATACGTTCATAATTATGATCTAATTAGTTCGGTATTATCAGAAAAAATAAAGAAACTAAGAAATTATAATAAATAAATTAGAAAGTAAATTTATGACTGAAATTCCTGTGTTTTCCGAAAATAAATCGAGGCGTGAATTTATAAACTATGTCCTTTCGATTGGTTTTTTGGGTTGGCTTGTTGCAATTATTTATCCGGTTTATTCTTATCTTATACCACCTAAATCCCCCGATGTTGATGTATCAAACATCAGCATTGGTAAGGCAAGCGAGATGGCGAACAATTCAAGCAAGATGTTCAAGATCGGAAATAAGCCCGGCATTCTTATCAAAACAAAGGATGGCGAACTGAAGGCATTAAGTGCAACATGTACACACCTTGATTGCACTGTTCAGTATAAGAATGATGAAAGTTTAATATGGTGTGCCTGTCACAACGGAAAATTTGATATTAACGGTGTTAATATTAGCGGACCGCCACCTTCGCCATTAACACCTTTTAAGGTAATAGTTGTGAAAGATGAAATTTTTGTACAGAAACTATAAACCAGGAAAATGAAAAAAATCTCTCTATTTAAAAAAGGATATAACTGGTTAAACGAAAGGTTTAAGATTGACGACCTAATTAATTTTATGAAGAAAAAGGAAGTTCCTTTATACAGGGGAACTATCTGGTATTATTTTGGAGGGATTTCGTTATTATTGTTTATTATACAGGTTGTAACAGGAATGTTGCTGCTTTTGTATTATAAAGGAAGTGCTGAATTGGCTTTTGAAAGTGTTCAGTTTATTTCTGCAAAGGTACAGTTCGGATGGCTTATTAGGTCCATTCATTCTTGGTCTGCTAATTTAATGGTACTCGCAGCGTTTATTCACATGTTCAGCGTATTTTTTACAAAAGCTTATAAAAAGCCAAGAGAACTTACTTGGTATTCGGGTTTTATTCTGCTTGTTCTTACTATGGCTTTTGGGTTTACAGGATATTTGCTCCCTTGGAATGAACTTGCTTTTTTTGCAACAAAAGTAGGGACCGAAATTCCTAAAAGTATTCCGTTTATTGGTGATTTTATTATGAACATTTTAAGAGGTGGAGAAGAAGTAACAGGTGCTACGCTATCTAGGTTCTTTGGCTTTCATGTAGCGTTATTGCCCGGAATTTTTACTGTTATATTATCTTTGCACCTGATATTCATACAAAGGCAAGGGATGTCTGCTCCTGAAAACTGGGACGAATTACCTGATTCTAAAAAGAAACGGATTCCTTTCTTCCCTAATTTTTTATTAAGAGACTTGTTGATTTGGCTTATAATTATTAATGTTTTATCTATTTTGGCTGTTTTTTTCCCATGGGAGCTTGGAACTAAAGCAGATGAATTAGCGCCTGCCCCGGCTGGTATTAAACCCGAGTGGTATTTTTTATTTATGTTTCATACACTTAAATTAATTCCGGCTCATGTATTATCTATTGACGGTGAAGTATTAGGTGTATTATTATTTTCTATATCCGGATTGCTCTGGTTTTTAGTTCCATTGTGGGATAGGAAAACTAAAGCAGGTGAAAAAAGTTACTTACTCACTTACTCAGGTATATTTGTAATAATTTATATTATTATTTTTACAATAGTCGGGTACATTGCTAAATAAAATTACTGAATGAATAAAAGAAACTAAATCTCTTTTTGTATGATAAAGATAAAATTCAAAATATTTTGCTTTTTAATGACAATACTGATTATAAATCCTGTTTTAGATTTTGCTCAGGAAATTGAAAGTAAAGACCAGTGTTTTAATTGTCATGCCATATTGGAAGGAAAGCTGAAAACTCCGGCTGATATGTATAAATCAGACATACATTTCAGAAAAGGTATTACCTGTGCATCTTGTCATGGAGGAGATTCTAAAGAAGAAGATCAGGATAAATCGATGAGTAAATCAGCAGGATTTTTTGGAATACCCCGCGGCTTGCAGGCTTCTAAAATCTGTGCAAAATGTCACAAGGATGAGTTTGAAGCATTAAGCAAAAGTGTGCACGGACAGCTTTCTACAGGTTCGGGAATGATTATTAACAACTGCATTACCTGCCATGGTGTTCACAATATAACTTCTGTGAAAAGTCCGGGTTCAAAAGTTAATGGTGCAAATATTGTAAAAACCTGTTCAAGCTGTCATAATAATGCAGCATTGATGAAGACCTATAATCCCGGGTTAAAGGTTGATCAGCTTGAAAAATATAAAACTTCTATTCACGGTAAAAAAGTCTTTAGTGGTGATAACAAGGCTGCAAACTGCGCTTCTTGTCATGGCAGCCACGATATTAAAAAAGTCAAAGACCCGAATTCAAAAGTATATGTTTCAAATATTCCCGCAACTTGCAATAAATGCCATGGTGATGCAAATTATATGAAAGAATATAAAATTCCAACAGACCAGTATGAAAAATTTAAGAAGAGCGTTCACGGAATTGCTCTACTAGAAAAAGGGGATAAGAATGCGCCCTCTTGTAACAATTGTCATGGCGATCATGGCGCTTCTCCGCCCGGAGTAGAGTCTATTGCAAAAGTATGCGGTACATGTCATGTGCTTAATTCACAATTGTTCCAGGAAAGCCCGCACAAATCTGCATTTGATAAAAATAATATTCACGAGTGCGGTGCCTGCCATAACAACCACGATATTGTTAAATCAACAGATGAAATGTTAGGTGCTGGCGAAAAATCAGTATGCATAAAATGTCATAAGCAAAACGATAAAGGTTTTGATGTAGCAGTTAAAATGAAATTAATGATAGACAGCTTGCTAAAAGACGTTGAATTTGCAAAACTTTTTATTGAAGCAGCCGAGCAAAAAGGAATGGATATCAGCGATGCTAAATTTGAAGCAAATGATATTAAGAAAGTTTTAATTACATCAAGAACTGCTACACATTATTGCGATATAGATAAATATATTAATACAATTAACGAAGGATTTAAAATTACATACAAAGCTAAAGTTGATGGGGAAGCCGCTGTTAAAGAATATTATTTCAGAAGGCTTGGACTTGGTGTTTCTACAATTTTTATTACTTTATTATGCATTACTCTATATGTAAAATTGAAAAAAATTGAAAAAAAGCAAAAAAAATAATTATTTTTTGAATATTTTAAGAGTATTTTTTTAAACAAATTACATTAACAAATTTCTAATTAATTAAAAACGTGAAAACCATGAAAACAAAAATATTTTTACCTGTAATTGGAGTTCTATTTATTAGTTTTATTTTGTTTTCTTCATTTACAGATACATTCAGCGACCCTGTATCAAGAGCTTCAGCATTCAAATATGTAGGTGTAGATAAGTGCGGAGCAACCTGTCATAAGGGTGATACTAAAGGTAAACAGCTCGAAATATGGCAAGATTCTAAGCATTCACAGGCATATAAAACATTACAGACACCTGAAGCTGATAAGATTGCCAAAGATAAAGGTTTTACAACTCCTGCTGCAGAAACACCACAGTGTTTGAAATGCCATGTACTCGGAAAAGATATTGACCCTGCCGAGATGGATGATACTTTCGATAAAACACAGGGCGTTCAGTGTGAAACCTGCCACGGTCCGGGTTCGGAATACAAAAAACTTTCAATTATGAAGGATAAAGAAAAATCTAAAGAAAACGGTCTTATTATTCATACTGATAAAGAAGCTTTTTGCGTCACATGCCATAACTCTGAGAGTCCTTCATTCAAAGGATTCAATTATGACGAAATGTGGGCAAAGATAGTTCATAAAAAACCATAAGTTAAAACAGTTATAGAACGATTCACTTAATCTAATTAAAAAATGAAACCTAAACTATTGCTGCTGGTTGCAGCATTACTGCTTACAGGCAGTTTATATGCGCAATCAGTAAATTTCAGGTTTAATAATTATTTTTACGGCTGGCAAAGAATTGATAGTCTATCAAACCAGTCAAGCGCAAAAACCACACATTTAAGAGGTTACCAAAATTATCTTCTTGAAGTTAACGGAGGCGGGTGGAGCTTTAATACACTTGCGCAAACCGAAGAAGATGTGATAAAAAAAGTTGGCAGAGGATTTGCATACAGGTTCTACAACCTGTATGTTAAAGGCTCAAACCTTTTTGGGGTGCTTGATGTAAAGCTTGGAAGGCAGAATATTTTTGCGGGAACCGGAAAAGGTACGCTTGACGGTTTAAACCTGAAAGTAAAAGCTGGTAAAAATAAAGAGTATCAATTTAGTGTTTATGGAGGTGCCCTCGCTCCATATTCATACGAAATTGGTAAATACCCTGAAATAAAAGATAATTATCACTTCGGGGCAATGTTCAGCTATTACGGAGTAAAGGACCTGATGGCATCTCTTAGCTATTCAAATAAAAAACGGACTCCGGAATCTTATAAAACTTTCCGCGCTGATAGTCTATATAACCTTGTAGAAAGGACTATCACATTTGACGGACCGGCTGATCAACTGGCGGGTATAGACCTGAACTATACATATATGAAGCATAATTTCTATGCTAAAGCATATTTTGATTTAGATAAGGAAAAAATATATCGCGCAGAAGCTAATTTAAGAATACAATTAAATAATGAGTTGCGCGGCTTTGTTGAATATATTTACCGAGAGCCGCGTTACAGCTACAACAGTATTTTCTGGGTATTCAGCTATACTAAGAACCAGGAAATAACCGGGGGATTGGATTATACGTTAAAGAACGGGATTAATATTTATTCAAGAGCAGGTGTTGTATTGTATGAGAAAAATACTGATCAAACATTTGTAACTAAGAACAATTCTTTAAAAATACAGGCAGGATTTACCCATCCCAATTACGGATTGAATTTTACACGTTATATGGGATACTCTGGTGAGTCAGACGGTGTATCTGCTTATGCTCAGCGTGAAATTATGAAAGATAAACTTTCCGGTTCTTTATCTGTTAATTATTCAAGCTATAAGCTGGGTGATTATGTAGTAGATAAAGTAAATGCGCTCAGCGGGCAGCTTGGTATTACATACCGCCCGATGCCACAATTTTCAGTTGATATTCAAGGGCAATATTTAATTAACAGGATATATAAATCAGATGCTAGACTTCTCGTAGGTTTCAGCTACTGGCTATTTAAGAAATTATAAGGAATGAGTGAAATGAAAATAACTAAACTATATATATTCCTGTTAGCCGGACTTATCATCTTTTTAAGCTCTACAGCTTATCTTGTAAAAGATTCCAAAAATCTGAATAAGAACTCTGTTAACAAAGTGTTTACCCAGAGCAAAACTGAAGATGTAAGGTATGATAACAGTAAGTTAATAAAATTTGATCACAAGCTGCATGTTACTGATGCAGGTGTTAAATGTGAAGATTGCCATGCAGGAGCAGTAAATTCTGTATCTTCAAAAGATAACCTGAATCCGAAGAAAGCAAACTGTACAGGATGTCATGATGTTAAGGATGAAAAAACATGTAATCTTTGTCATTATGATGGTGTTTATAAAAAGCTCAAAGTAAACAAATCAGAGCTTTTATTTTCACATAAACAGCATATAGATTCAGAAAAAAAACAATGCGTTGATTGCCACGGTGGATTGGATAAGGTGAAATTTTCCAAAGAATCAGCAGCAGGGTTTCCCAACATGGAATCATGTTACAGCTGCCACAATACGCAGAAAGCATCAAACAGCTGTGATAACTGCCATTCTAATTTAACCGGTTTAACACCGAAGGATCACCGCAGCCCGAATTTCCTTAATGAACATAAGGTTGCTGATATTTCAAGCGGTAAAAATAACTGTATGATGTGTCATAGCGATAATTTCTGCCAGTCATGCCACAGCCCGGTTGGATTTAAAGGCAATAACAGCAAAGATGGTTTCTATGCGCCTTATTACACTAAAGAAACTGGTGTAAGGACTGACAGGACAGCTTTACAAAAACTAACTACTGCGCATAATTTAAATTACAAATTCACACACGGACTTGATGCAAATCAAAAAAGCTTTGAATGCAAAACATGCCATGAACCCGCGAAGTTCTGTGTTGAATGCCATCAAACAGGTGGTGAGCTTATTACAGGTATTACTCCAACAAGCCACCAGGTAGCAAACTTTACAACTTTTGGAGTAAATACAGGCGGCGGTCTGCATTCTGATCTTGCTAAGAAAGATATTGAGTCTTGCGCATCCTGCCACGATGTTGAAGGAAGAGACCCCGTTTGCGTAAAATGTCATTTTGATAACGATGGTGTGAAAGGGACTAACCCTAAAACACATGAATCCGGATTTATGAAAGATGAAAGAGGAATTTACCATGATACAGAAGGTGCAAATTGTTACAGTTGCCATACCGATGCAAATGCTAAACCTAAAGGTGTTTCAGGAGTAGGTTTCTGCGGATATTGCCACGGAAGTAATAATGATAAATTAAAATAATCAAAATTTAAATTTCATAAGAAATGAAAAAGCTAATATTTTTTTACGGATCCTTCATTGTCCTTTTGGCATCAATTCTTGTTTATCAGGGATGCAGTGAGCTGGATAACAGCGTTTCACTGGCTCCTGAAGTAAGAACTCATGGCGAAGGCTGGAGCAATCCAAGCTCTGCAAATTTCCATGGAAGCTACATTGCTTCTACAAAGTGGAATCTTGCGCAGTGTAAGACCTGCCATGGCGGAGATTATTCCGGTGGAACTTCAGGCTCAAGCTGTTTAGGGTGTCATACCAGCAGTAACGGACCCGAAAACTGCGGAACCTGCCATGGAAACAGTCAGCATGCTAATCCACCAAGTGCTTTAAATGGAGATACACTTGTTACTTCATTGGGTGTGGGCGTTCACATGAGCCACAGGTATACTACGTATGCTGCAGCGCTTAGCTGTAATGATTGCCACAGGGATTTAAATGGATTTAGCGACCCAAATCACATTGGCTCTAATCCGGATGGTATTGCTGAAATAGTCTTTGGTACTTTGGCTAATGATACTCTAAGTGGTCCAATAAGGCCTAATCCTACATGGGATAGAAATACTGCAACATGTTCCAGTGTTTACTGCCACGGTACATTTAAAGAAGGTAATGTAAATGCTGTTGGTGTGTGGACAAATCCGGGAAGCGTTGTATGCGGTTCTTGTCATGGTAATCCAAATACAGGGAATCCTACACCGCAGGTTAACGGTGTTTTTACTCCGCCGCATTATTCATTTATGAATTCTACGACATGTTATATATGCCACGGCTCTGTAATGAATGGTCAGGGAAGTATAATCAATAAAGATCTTCATTTGAATGGTGAAGTGAATTATTAGTTCAAATCCTGAGCGAAGCGAAGGATCTATGTAACAATTTTTGAAGGGTCATTTTTTTGATGACTTTGCGATAAACAAAAAATTTGCATACACGGCAGGTACAGCATAAAGCCGTACTATGTGAATGCAGATATAAAACAACCATCAAAAGAGCAGGGTGAGCCTGGTAACAGGGTCACCCCGTTTGTTTAAAAAAAAGGGGGGAAAATTTTTAGGATCAGCTTTGGATTGCATCAACTATGCTTGACCGACTTAGTCGTGGTTAATCATGCATTGAACATGCCGGAGGCAGTCAAGCGCAGCTAATGCACTCCGAAAATATTTATATCCCCATACTGGCAAGCATTGCTGAGATATTATTAACTTTTTCAAAAAGTACTGGATGGCTTACTTCAAACTCAGTTACTGAATCCCTAAGGTCTCTAATAGCTTTTTCAATTAGTTTAGGATTTTTTTCATCTTTTGTTACTTCATCGGCGGTACGTTTTACATGTCCTGTAATACTATCAATTTGCTCTGCCGGAACGGCGCTACCCATTTCAGCGCTAAGCTCATCAAGAAGACTTAATAATTCTTCTTTTTTTTCATTGCTTATCGTATCAACTGAAATTAACTTTTCCCTGATTTGGTGTAATGTATTTTTCATATATAAAATATTTTTATTTAGATTATACAAATATAATATTTTTAAATAACACTATTTTACCTATATAAAACCCGTTAAAGAAGATCTCTTCTATTTAATGTTGTTGGTGACAACACCAACAAAGTGGGAATTGGGCAAAATATTCCATAAAAAAAGAGACGTCCCATCGGGACGTCTCTACAAAAAAATATAATTCCCTGTTCCCTCTCCTTTGGAGAGGGCTAGGGAGAGGTCATTATTCTAAAACAAATATATTCTTTTCTGTACAGATATCCTTTAATGACTGTGGCCATATCGTTACGCTTACTTCACCCAGATGTGCTTTCCTTAAAAGCAGCATTTGTGTGCGTGATTGTCCTATGCCGCCGCCAATGCTAAGCGGAACTTCATTATTCAATACGGCACTGTGATAAGGAGTCGAGACAAGATCAAGCTGTCCTGATAATTTAAGCTGCTCTCTCAATGTTTCAGCATTAACCCTTATACCCATAGATGTTAGCTCATGTCTGCGTTTTGTAAGATGGTTCCATACAAGAATATCGCCGTTTAATCCGTGGAAAATATCGCCGTCTTTTTCAATTGTAGGTGTTACCCAGTCATCATAATCGGCAGCGCGCATTTCATGCGGGTAGCCGTCTTTTAAAACCCATCCAATACCAATTATGAATACAGCAGGGAATTCCTGCAATATTTTTGTTTCTCTTTGTTTCCTCGGCAGGTCAGGATACTTAGCCAGAAGTTCTTCAGCATGAATAAATACAAGTTCTTCGGGCAAATTCGGGAAACGGGAATCCTTTAGCTGAGGGTACAATGCCTGTACATATTTTTCTGCTCCTACAAATACTTTCCATATATTCTTAACTATCATTTTCAGAAAATCAAGATTTCTGTCTTTTGCCGTAATTACTCTTTCCCAATCCCACTGGTCAACATAACTGCTGTGATCGTGATCAAGGAAATAATCTTTCCTTACCGCGCGCATATCAGTATTTAGACCTTCACCCGGCTCCATATCAAACTGCTTTAGAGCAATTCTTTTCCATTTTGTAGCTGCCTGCACAATCTGCGCTTCCATGCGTTTAGGAAGACCAAGCCCGCAGGGAAATTCAACAGGTGTTCTTGAGCCGTCACGGTCAAGATTATCGTTAACTCCGCTTTCTTTATCTACAATTAAAGGCACCTGAACCATCATTAAGTTAAGTTCTTTGCAGAGGTTTTCTTCAATATAGCTCTTAACTGCGTATATTGCTTTCTGTGTGTCTTTTTTATTTAATATTGAACTGTAATTCTCAGGAAGAATCTTTGAAACTTCAGGGTAAGTGCTTATTCCGGGACCTGCAAGATCCGCTTTTTTATCCGACATTGATTATTCTCCGTTTCATTTAATTTGATTGGCGATAAACCGTTAAAAACAATTCACCGATTACACAAAATTATAGGTTTTTTCAATAGTTTACTATGATATGGGTCAACCCGAAAAATGATATAAATCATAAAATAAACCCGTTTTTTTAAATAATTATGAAACTTTCTAAAAAGTGAGCTAACTTGAGAGCTTATTTATACTTAACAATATCAATATTAGACAGCAGTAAGCTCTTCGGTATGATATATCATTGCCAGCTTCTCCTTGAGAACTTCCATATGTTCTAAGATCATAGCTGCTATTTCCTGAGTAGTCAGTCTATCAGTGTTAATCACCAGATCATAATGATGCGGATCGTTCAGGTTAATACCAAAGAGCTTTTTAACGTAATCATAACGCCCCTGGTCTTCCTTTTTAATGTATTCTTCTGCTTGTTTTACCGTAAGGGAATATTCATCTACCATATGTTTGGTTCTTTTGTGCATAGATCCGATAAGCCTTATATGCAAACCGTTATTATGATGCCTGGTGATATAAAAGGCGCCTCTACCAATAATGATCACATTTCCCATATCAGCCAGCTTTAGTATAGATTTACTGATATTATAAACCATCTCGCGGTTAGTTGGATGCAGTCCAAATAGCTCTTCAAACATAGTTTGAATATCGGAAAATTTCTTTTCCGGAAGAAGTCCCTGGATTCCCGTTAAGTTGTAATCCTCAACTACTCTTTTTACAAGATTCTTATCGTAAATCGTCCACGGGCATTCCTCTGTAAGCTGCCTTTTTGTCAGTTCTTCGAGAAGTGCATTAGTAATAATTGATTCGCCTGTTCCCGCTTCTCTTGAAATTGTGATAAATGGTAATAGCCTTGAAATTGGATGGTAACCTTCATTACCTGTAAGTCTGTGCCACTGAAGCTGGCAGAACAGGTAAGATTTACTAAGATCAACAAATTTGTTGTATTCCATTACTTTCTCCCTCCTCTTCAATTAGATGGGTTGATGCAGTTTTAGAGACTACACCTTTTACACAAATATAATACATTAATCAAGTCCTGCCTATGACTGCAATCATTCAATGAAATGATATTTATCTAAAAGAATATTTTCTTAGCTTTGGAAATTTCGTCCTGTATCAAAGCAAAGTTATCCGGGAATTTGTCTTCGGTGAAAATATTTAAAGCTTCATCAAAAGATGCAATTGCCTGGTGATAGTTATCTGTCTTATCTTCAAATTCCGCAAGGCATATATATGCTTTGCCTAAACCTACCTTAACTTCCGCATATTGAATTGGGTACTTCTCAAGTGTTCTTACTTTTACAGATTCCTCAAAAGCTTCTATTGCCCTGTAAAGCGGTTCAGGTGAATTTTCTTCTTCACTTTTTACAAGGTAAACATCGCCAAGGTTAAACATAGTATTAGCATACTGAACCGGTACCTGGTCAGGTTTTCTAACTTCAAGCGCTTCTTCAAATGATTTAATTGCTTTATCAAGGTTCGTCTTTTTATCCTTAATTAAGGCAAGCATTGAGTATGCGTTACCAATATTGTTCATTGTTAAGCCGTATTGTAACGGAAATTTATCTCTTGTTTGGATGCTGAGAACATCTTCATAAGCATCAATTGCTAGATTTAGGTTTGTTTGGGCATCTTCCTTATCAGAAAGCCTTGCATAAGTATTGGCAATGTTGTTCTTGGTTAATGCATACAGTTTAGTGTTTTCATTTATTGTTTTTACGCTTAACGCTTCTTCAAATGATACAATAGCCCTTTTATAATTGGCGGTTTTATCTTTTACCTCAGCAAGTATCAGGTATGCACCTCCAAGATTGTTATGAGCACGCGCATATTCCAGAGGGTGAGCATTTACTGTAAAAACCCTCAGAGTTTCATTATAAGCATTAATTGCCGTTAAACAGTTTTCTTCTCTTGCTTCAACCTGGGCAAATACAGTATAAGTATTACCAATCTTGTTTTTAATTTTCGCATATTCAAACGGGTGTGATTCAATACTAATTGTTTTCAATATTTCATTAAAATACTCTATCGATTTTGTGCAATTAACAAGTGTATCCTGAACTGTGGATAGTGACCAATACGATTGACCAAGATAGTTCTGTGCTTTTACATATTCTGTATGATTTATGTCTTTATCAATTAATGTAAGAACTTTTTCAAAAGCAGTAATAGCAGCTTTCATGTAATCACCAATCTGGGTATCAACAATGCCAACATCATAAGCACGTTCACTTGCCATCTGCAGAACCTCAGCATTATCTGAAAATACTTCCATCATACTTTCAAAAATATCAAGCTGCGAGGTTTCAACTTCGGGTTTAACTACAAACTCAAGATATGCATCTTCAGCCCATACTTTATTTCTTTTTGCAATTTTAATGAATTCCTTGTCTTCAAGGCTTTTAAACCATCCTGTCCATTCAAAATCTTTTCCTTCAAGCTCAAACATACCCGCAGTTTTTTTTATCCACTCTAATCTGAAAATGCTGTTCTCTTCATATATACCGCTTTTATATAAATTTCTTAATGTACGCAGAATAGTTTTTTCTATGTTATCGCAATTATCAAAACGCCTTTCCATTTCACTAAGCCTCATAAATATCGAGCCAATAGTACCATTGAACTTTACGGTATCCCATTTCATCCCAAGCTTTTCTGCCACTAGCTTTCCTTCATCAGTGGATATCTTGTCCATTTCAATGGTATCTTCACCGAATATTATATCTATATCCAGGTTCTGCTCAACCATTTTGTTTTTTACTTTTTTGTATTCCCTGCCTGAGTGGCATGTTGCCACAACAGGGATATTCCTCTGCTTGGCTTCGCGGAATAAAAGGTGAAAGCTATCCTGCCTTTCAATGTAATATTGCAGGTCATCTATGAATATCATCTTTGGTTTCCAGAAAATAAATTTTTTCGGGAATTGAAATGCAGGCATCGGAACATTACGAGGGAGCAAAACATGAACCGGGTTTTTAAAATGTTTTAGTGCATTGAAAACTGCACGGGTCTTTCCGCTAAGAGGCGGACCTACTATAAGTACATTTCTTTTGCGCTCAAATGAGCGGCTAAGCTGGTTATCAAAATTTCGCGTGAAATAAAAATCTTCAAAAGGGCGTTCGCCTAGCAGGTCTTTAGCTTTTAGTTTTATAGAGCTTTTCCATATTACAGAGTAATAATTCCTGTACTCTTTCCTGAGTTTTAAAATGTACCCTGCTGCCGGAGCAATTAAAGTGGCAGCAATGCCAAGAATAGTTAATAATATTGTCAGATCCATTTACCTGTGTTATGGATAACTTTTTAAAATACTGTGCTGCAAATGCTACTTAACTTTTCTGATCTTTATATAATTTACGCCGCGTTTCTGGTTAAATGAGCTTATTCCTTCTTTAACTTCATCGCTTAAATTATGCAATGAAAGCCATTCCCTTGCATGTCCAATAGTAGTATGCCATGAAAGATCGCGCCAGAAATTAAGCTGCTGTTTGGTATATCTTAAACATTCAGGAAGTTTATTGTAAAGTTTCTCAGCCATAATATCTACAGCATTATCAAGTTTACCAAACGGAACAACCTGGTTAACAAGTCCCCACTCAAGCGCTTTTGCAGCCGGAATTTCTTCACATAAAAACAGAATTTCTCTGGCTCTTCTATCGCCTACCATTATTGGTAAAAACTGGGTAGCCCCAGCGGCGGCAACACTTCCTCTTGCAGCCCCTACCTGTTTTATATAAATATGGTCAGATGCAATTGCCAAATCACAGCTAATGTTAAGCTCATTACCTCCGCCTACAACAATACCGTTAAGTCTGGCAATTGTTGGCTTGCCAACATTGCGCATCACTTCGTGAAGCTGAATAAATTCATACATCCATTTGTAATAGTCGTTGGGTCTGCCAATGAAATATTCCTGCTGCTCAATCAGATCAGCGCCGGTTGAAAATGCCTGCTTACCTGCTCCTGTTAATATTATAACAGCAATATTATCATCCCAAGATGCATCCTTAAAAGCTGCGGTAAGTTCATTAATGGTTGTAAGGTTAAGGCAATTAAGGACTTTTTCTCTGTTAATTGTTATGGTTGCCCTGTAATCTTCTTTTTTATAGAGCAGATGTTTGAATTTAAAACTTTTGGGTGATTTACCCGAATAGATATTTTTCTTCTTTATAGTCTTTGGCATATTACTTATTGATTTTTCCGTAAATTATTCATTATTAAAAAGAGTTACAATTCAATAAATAGTGAAGTGGTGGCTTGCTAAGTACACGACAGTAAACCGACAACTTCTTTAAATTCATAAGGGTTATATATTTCTCGATTTAAGAGTCTTTTAATGAATGAAGTTAAATAGTCAA
>JAYTUN010000095.1:0-7013 GCA_043744495.1 Ignavibacteria bacterium | reverse complement strand
ACAAACTACTGATGGCGGTTATGCAGTGGCTGGCAGAACTTCCTCTTTCGGAAATTTTGAAAGAATGTATGTCGCGAAATTAGACAACAGCGGTATGCTTCAGTGGACTAAAGTTGTGTCAGCGGGAGCAGGTTCAGACCGTGCATATTCAATTGTACAAACTACTGACGGCGGTTATGCCGTTGCAGGTTCTTTTTCATTCTTCAGAGGTATGCTAATTGTGAAGCTAAATCCTGATGGTTCGCATTTATGGAGCCGAACTGTGTACGGCGGCTCTGGACATACTTATGCATACTCTATTGTACAAACCGCTGATGGAGGTTATGCCGCAGCAGGCTATGGGGGTATTTTGGGAGCAAGAGGTATGTTTATTGTAAAACTCGATAATAACGGAAATACTTGCGGTAACACTATTTCTCATAACATTTCAGTAGGGACAGGCGGAATTTTGGGAAGTCCATTCCCGACTGTCACCAATATTTCTCTAACAGATACATTACTCTCACCGCCAACAGGTACACACGGTTATGTAACCCAAATTTGCGTTATCGGTATTCAGCAGATTTCAAGCGAAATACCGGCTTCATATAAGCTGTATCAGAATTATCCTAATCCATTTAATCCAGCAACTATAATAAAGTTTGATATCCCCGGAATTTTTTCAAGCAGTGAATGTTCATTAAGGATATATGACATGCTCGGAAGAGAAATTGCAGTATTAGTAAATCAAAGTTTGCAGCCCGGTACATACCAGGTTGAATGGGACGGGAAAAATTATGCTTCAGGAGTTTATTATTATAAATTATCTATTTTAAATTCAAAATCATCAGTTAAATATCAGGAAACTAAACGGATGATTTTGATAAAATAACAAATAAAACTTATTCAATAAAGGTGATTTAATAACAGGAGGCAAATTATGAAAACTTTTATATACATCCTTATTCTAATAGTAACAAATATACAATTCGTTGTTGCAGAATTAACGTGTATTGGCGAAGGTGAATTAATATTTTACAACTATTATCGCGATGGCGTTACAGTCAAAGTAATACCTGAGGGTTCTATATTTAGTGGAACGAGAACTATCGTTGGGTTCGATCACAAATATTCACTTAGACCCAGTTACCGAACTACAAATAGCGGGACGAATTGGACGCATGTGGTTGGAGGAAGCAGAACAATGCCTCTTATGTCTTCAGGTTGGCCACCTAATTTCTCCATTTGTTGGTGTTGTCACCAACAAATATATGCAATTAATCCTAATTATTTCCATCAATTGACAACACAGTATATTTTATGTCAAAATCATATTAATTCAATACGAAATAATTTAGGAGGAGGCATGTTATTCTTAACCAACAATGGCTATAAAAATAATATATTAACATTCAATAAAATAGATACGAATGATATTCCAAGAAAGGTGATAATTAGTTTACCAAAATATAATTATAAATCTTATGAGCCAATTAATTTAACATTTGAATGGATAAATCTGCAAAACAATAAGGATAGTATATGGGGAATTTTTGGTCAAGGTAATGATTTTTTGAAATGTTTTGTTGAGGATGAAAAAGGAAATAAATTTAACAAAAAAAATAAAATTCTAAACTCTTATATAGGAATAAGAGAACCTGAATATGTATTAAATACAAATGATACTTTAAGAAGATCTATAACTATTAATGATTATGCAAAACCTATACAGAGTAGAGCCGAATTTTATTTTGGGAATTTAGGTTACTTCCCTGCTGGTAAGTATAAACTATATTTTATAATTGATGAGGATTATGGTAAGAAATTTAACATACCCATAAGAACAAATGAAATTGAGTTTGAAATTAGTGAAATTAATGAATTTGATTCTCAAATTTTAGATTTAGTAAGAGATAAAAAATATGATGTTGCACTTACACTATTTCCAAATTATAATTATTTTAATGAATATCTTAAATATTTCAATCTCAACAAATATATTGGTGAATATTTAAGTGACAAATTTGAACATAAAGCATACGGACAGATTTCGACATTATTAGCAAAATATAATGACTTTTTCAAACAATATCATAATTCTCAATACATTTTAAATGATGTATTTATTTATCATTATTTATCAATTGGTAGTGAAGAGTACAGTTCTCTATTATCAAAGGCTAATAAGTTAATGAGAATGTATCCAAATACATTAATTGAATATTTACTACACGATGTTAGCAAGAGAGAAAAATTTAATAAAATATTTACTAATGATCAAAGATTATTCTAAAACACTAAAATTTTATGAAAAATCTTAGAAGAATGCAAAATATAATATCGGGAAACGTACAATAAAAAAATAATATAACCCATCAATGAGAAAAATATTATTATTCTGAGATTATTTGGTGTCATCAAAATAGCAATACAAATTCGACTAAGTAAAAGATTTTACTTGAAATGCCTGATAAAAGCAATTATGTTTGTAAAGATAATAATTTAAGCAATACCCATGAAGAATGTTTAGGTTACATTACATCAATGACAATTACTATGCGAAATTTATCAGCAATAACAAAATTATTTTAAAATGAAAATACTACTTTCGGTAATTTTAATATTTTTTTCATATTCTATAGTATCAGTTACAATTTGTCAACAAAATTCTTATACTGCAAACATTACCACAGGTACTAATAGATTATCTTCTGCATCGTTTCAAGAGAAATTATTGGATAGCTTAAATGAAAGTAAATCTAGAATCAAGTTCAAATTAACTTTGATGAAGAATGAATATAAAAAATTTGAACCTATCCTAGCTAATTGTGAAATAATTAATTTTTCAAAAGATACAATAAAAATGTATAGTGAATTTGACGAACAACTTGGAGAAATGAACATTTATGCTAAAGATAAATTTGGTAATGTTTACAACGATAACAAAATGAATCAATATTTTACAAGATCATTTAATATCTCAGGATCAAATATTTCATTATACCCAAATGATACTTTAAAAATTGCAATGAGGGTTAATAATTGGGGGAAACAAGTAGAATTATTTGATATGGTAGATAAAATTTTAGTGCCAAAAACTGATAACGACTCATATTTTGGTCTGACAGGATATTACCCTGAAGGTGAATACACTCTATATATAGAGTTACCCGAGGTTTCCGGTGTTCTATCAAACGAAGTCAGCTTTAGAATAAACGAGCTTACAAATGAAGATTTTGCTTTTTTGAAAATGACGCAAGCAAATAAATTTAGTGATTTAGCTGAAATGTACCCAAATAGTCCATTTATAGAGCATGTAATAGCTCAACAAATAATGTATTTTGTTAAAAAAACAAGTCTAGGTAAACTAACTGAAGAAGATAAAACAAAAATTTATAATCTCTATACAAAGTTATTTAACACTAATTCTAATTCAAATTATATTTATCTTCAAAACTTTGTTTATCCTTTAGTAAAGATTCTAGATACTTCGGAGCAAAGTGTGAATAAGGTAATAAATAACATATTGAGCAAGTATAATAACGAAGCCCTTAAAAAGTACCTTCAAAACAGCATTACAAAGAGAAATATAAAAAAAAATTAAATAACTGATTCTAAAAGTTGATAATTGTATAGTCATGAAAAAAATATTACATAGCTTTATAATAATTCTTATTCTTGTATCCTGTTTAATTGTACGATCACAAGTAACACATAAGTTGAATGAAGATTTACTGACTTTAAAACAATTAGACTTACCATTAAACCTTCAAACATTGATGTTCATGGAATATGAATTGAAAACTATATTTGAGAAAGATTTAACAATGGAATCAAATGCTGATTACATAAAGCTGCCGGACAATACTTCAAAGTTTCTTATACATCCTTATCCTTTTAGTCCTACATATGCTCAATCATATTATTTACCTAAGATTCTATATGTTGATAGCCAAGAAAATGTATATTTAGAGGTACATGATAGAGTAGAAGTTTTTAATACTAATGGTAACACTATTTTAAAATTTTCAAAACCAAGCAATCATCAATATCTTGACTATTATTCTTGGGACGAAAGAAACTTGTACTTTTTTTTAAAGAAGGATTATGAAGATAAAGAAACTAAAGCATATAAAATCAATATTCCATCATTGACTTCTGAGGAAATAAAGTCAAATGAATTAGGGCTTCTGAACCCAAGCCTCCTTCCTCCGTTAAACAAAAAAGAATATTCACAAGCAAAACGATATATTTTATCGATTACTGATGAAGAAGGAGTATTCTACGGATTAGCATTTACACCAACCGATGCCTCATTATTCAAAAATGAAAATGCAAGATATCTAGATCCTACTAATATTACTGTATTAAAATTTGACCAGACTTTCACAGGTGAGTATATGCATCCACTATCAAATATTTCAATTACTCAATACGAGGATGTATATAGCAAATATATTGTTGACAACATTAATATTGAAAATCTGTTTAATGAAAAAGTAGTTTGTATTGGATTGGGGAATACTTATGTTGATAAAAAGGGGAATATATATTTGGATGGATTAAAGTCATATGTAGCAAAAAGAGTCCTATCTGCTAATAATAAATGTAATTCAATAGAGGTTGAAAACCCGACGTTTTTCTTAGCAAAAATTGAAAAAAAACTATATTAATAATTTTTTTTGAAAAGCCATGAAATATAAAACAATATTAATTTTGTTAACTTTTGCAGTTCTAATATATAGTCAAAATAAATACGAATCAGTTAAAGAAAGGTTACTTCTCCATTTGTTGGTGTTGTCACCAACAAATATATGCAGTTGTTGGTCAACTGCAGGGGCAGTCAGGCAAGACCAACAACGGTGGAATTTAAAAATAAATTAGCAGCAGGTAAAAAAACTTTACCTGCTGTTTTTTCTCTCTTAATGCTTAAAATGCCTTATACCGGTTAAAACCATAGCCAGTCCGTATTCATCGGCAGGCTTAATAACCACTTCATCGTTAACTGAACCGCCCGGATGGATAACGGCTTTAGCTCCTGCTTTTGCTGCTTCTATAACGCCATCTGGGAAGGGGAAGAATGCGTCAGAGGCAACAGAGCAGCCTTCAAGAGCATGCCCGAAGCGTTTGGCTTTTTCAACGGCAAGCATTGAGGAATCCACACGTGATGGTTGACCGCCGCCTATACCGTAAGTCTGCTGGTTTTTAGCATACACAACCGCATTTGATTTGGTATGCTTGCAGACCTTCATGGCAAACAACATATCGTTCATTTCTTCATCAGTTGGTTTGCGCTGGGATACTGTTTTCATTTCATTTTCTACAACAACTATATCGTCAATACTTTGAACAAGCAATCCGCCTGTTACGGATTTCAGTTCCATTGAATTTTCAACCGCTAGTGCAGTTTCAAGTACAGGATGTGTGTATTTAATAATACGCCTGTTCATCTTTTTAAAAAGAAAGCTGAGGGCATCTTCATCATAATCTGTTGCAATTACAATTTCTGTAAATATTTTATCAATTTCTTCTGCGCATGCTTTATCAAGCTTTCGGTTAACAATTACAATTCCCCCGAATGGCGAAACTGTATCAGTAGAAAATGCTTTTATGTAAGCATCTTTTATATCGCTTCCAATTGCAACTCCGCATGGATTTGTATGTTTAAGTATTGCGCATGCAGGTTCGGAGAATTCATTGATAAGCCCATAAGCAGCATCAATATCAATTATGTTTATGTATGAAAGCTCCTTGCCATGAAGCTTCTGGAATATTTCCATGAAACCCTTTTCACCCACATTATAAAGCATACTTCGCTGATGTGGATTTTCGCCATATCTCAACTGTTCAAATCCCGAAAAATAAATATCAAATATACCGCTGTTCTGTCCGGAAATCTTTCTGAAATAATTTGCGATACTTATATCATAAGATGCGATATATTCAAACGCATCGGCTGCAAGCAGCCTGTTAATATTTTTTTGACTTTTCAGCGAATCAAGGTAAATGCCGTATTGATAGGGGTCAACAATTACACTCACACTGTTAAAATTTTTCGCAGCAGCTCTAATTAACGATACACCGCCAATATCAATTTGCTCAATAGCTTCTGCTTCAGTGCAGTTTGGGTTACTGATTGTCTGTATAAAAGGGTATAGACTTACACAAACAAGATCGAAAAGCTCAAATCCGTGTATTCTCACCTCATTTTGGTGTTCGGGATTTGATTTATCAGCCAGGATTCCCGCAAATATAAGGTGCTGAAGAGTCTTAACTCTGCCCTCTAAAACTTCTGGAGCTTTTGTAATTTCTTCGACTGTCTTAATTTTTATACCGCTATCTTTTAGCAGTTTTGCTGTTCCGCTTGTGGATACTATTTCAAATCCAAGTGAAGTTAATTCCATTGCAAATTCTACAACACCTGTTTTATCGTAAACGCTTATTAAAGCTCTTTTCATTTTATGAATATTCTAATATTTTAAATTCAGTATTAGCATTTATTACGAGATTGCTTAGTCGCTAACGCTCCTCGCAAAGGATGTTTATTTGCGAGCGAAGCGAAGCAATCTCATAAATTAATGGTCTATCAATGAGGTTGCTTCGTCACTTCGTTCCTCGCAAATGAATCACTTTATTTTTTCGCAACTTAATCTTTTTTTCTTCAAACAGCTTGATGACCTCAGGGTATAATTTATGTTCAGCTCTTAAAACTCTTTTCTGTAACGTTAAAGCATCATCACCTGATTTAACACATACTTTCTTCTGCATTATCACAGCGCCTCTATCATAGACTTCATTCACAAAATGAACTGATGCGCCTGTAAATTTTTCTTTTGCTCTAATTACAGATTCGTGGACATGAATGCCAAACATTCCTTTTCCGCCATGCGCAGGCAAAAGCGCTGGGTGAATGTTAATTATCCTGCCTGAATATTTTCTTATTACCGCAGGCTGCAGCATTTTCATATAGCCTGCAAGCAGTATAATATCAATCTTATACTTCTTAAGAAGCCTAAGCAATCTTTCAGTAAATT
>JAYTUN010000094.1:0-7042 GCA_043744495.1 Ignavibacteria bacterium | reverse complement strand
CCCACATGTCTTCGCCAGTTCTTCGACCTGATAGGGGGAAATGATAAAAAGAGAAGTTTTAACGGTTTCTGTATCGGAGGCGGTCAACTTGAGTAAGTCAACTAATGCTAATACAAACACCTCTTTCCCAAACTCCAGTTTGGGAAAGCATTTTACAAGCTAAACTACGTTTGTTAAGTTCCAGAAGACGGTTGCAAAGTAATTGTATAAAAAGATATTCGTGCCACGAAATTAGTTAACAACAACAATTAAGTTTTTCACAAATTAAACATTATCCAAGATTCCTGAATACTTTATTCGTAGCACGAAAAAAAGAAAGCATTTTCAGCTCTCTTTTTATAAAATGCTTTCTTTTGGACTGCACTGACTGTGTCAGTGCATGCATCAACACAGTTGATGCACTCCAAGAAAAACTTCACTATCCCGCCGCGTCACTCTTGGCATCTGTTCCCCTGCCATATACCGCAAAATAAAGCGTACCCAATATTCCAAAGCCGGTAGCAAGGAACAGATTTAACTCAGGACTAACTTTCCACAATACACCGCCTAAGAATCCTGCGAATGCAACAATTCCATCTCTTACGAAGTAATACATACCAAAGCTGCGCGCTTCGGTTCCTTTTTTGGAAAGCTCAAGTATTAATGCTTTGCGGGTAGGCTCGCCAAATTCTTTCAATCCCCTGATAAAAAATGCAATTGCAAGGAGCCAGAAAGTATTACTGAAGTAAAGCATGAACGGAAATATAGTAAAGAAAATGAATGTAACTACTATGAATGGTTTTTTCTCAAGTTTATCTGAGTAATTAGCAACTGGGATAAATATCAATGCTGATGTTACCATTTCTATTGCAGTCAGTAATCCGAATTCACTTGCTGATACTTTAACAACATTCAGACACCATATCACAACAAATACGTAAGGTATCTGCTCGCAGAATCTTACCAGTATATCTGAGACCAGCAGGTTCTTTAATTTTTTATCAAATGTTTTCCAAAGCTGGATCGGGTGTATTTTCTCAGGTTTTTCTGATTCTTCTACTACTGTGAGTTTATTGATGAAGATAAGTCCTATGAGCGAAAGCACAATTGAAATCGCAAAAGCAATCTTAATGCCTAAAATTAATCCATAAGCGCCTATAAGTACACCACCGATTATAGGACCTATTGACATTGGTAACCTGCGAATTAATGAGTGCATAGAAATCCCCATCACGGTTTTGCCTTTTCCAAGTGTTTTGGTTATCAGACTCATTGAGCCTGGTAACGCGACATTGCTCCATCCAAAAAAGAACAGCATACCAACAAATATTGCTATCCAGCTATCAAATGTTATTGCAATGGCATAACCGAAAATAGCAAGTAAACTGAAAACCATAAACGCTCTTCTGCTACCAAGGTAATCAGATATATAGCCGCCTGGCAGCGCCCACATGGCTCCAAGGAAATTCTGCATGAAACCAAATGCACCGATAATTAAAATAGATGCCCCAAGCCCATCAAGGTATTTTGGGATAAACCTTTCCCAAAGCTTTTCGCCCGTGTACATAATTACAGTTAGCCCAAGCATAAGGATAATGTTACGCTTAAGTCCGAGATAATTTGCAGTTTTAGTGAGTTTGTTATTCACTTACGAAAATAACCGAAAGTATTTTCAAATGTAAGGATTATATAAAGCAATTAAAAAACATTATTCAAAAGATATTTGTGCCACGAAATTAGAAAGATTAAAGCCATATCTATCTTCTAATAAAATTTTATAATTATTGATTTAAGAAAATTATATTCGTGGCACAAAATAAAAATGGAGCACCTTTGCTCCCTAATTACTCAACTCACTCAATAAACTCAACAGACTCTATACACTTTAAGACTCAGGTTTACCTGAGTCGAAATCCCGCCCTGGCGGGACCAAGTGTTTATACACTTTCTTCTATATAACTTTCAATCGGTTCGCAGGCGCATATAAAGTTTCTATCTCCATAGGCATCATCAACTCTTGCAACTGCGGGCCAGAATTTATTTTCCCTGAGTACTGCAATTGGATATGCAGCTTTTTCACGGGAATATTTATGATTCCAGTTATCAGATGCTATTTCAAACGCAGTATGGGGAGCATTTTTCAGTACATTATCTATTTTATCAGCCGTACCACTTTCAACTTCCTTTATTTCATTTTTGATAGCAAGCATCGCATCGCAGAACCTGTCAAGCTCATATTTTGATTCAGATTCTGTTGGCTCAACCATCAGCGTTCCCGGTACAGGAAAGGAAACTGTTGGAGCATGAAAACCGTAATCCATCAAACGCTTTGCAATATCACCAACTTCAATGCCGCACCTCTTGAATTCCCTCATGTCAAATATCATTTCATGTGCAACACGGTTATTTGAACCTGTATATAATACTTTGAATTCATCTTTCAGTTTTGAAGCTAAATAATTAGCATTCAGGATTGCTGCTTTGGTAGCTTCAGTTAAACCCTTTCCGCCCATCATCTTGATATAGGCGTATGAAATCAACAGAATGCTTGAGCTTCCCCATGGCGCTGCTGATACAGCATGAATAGCTTTCTCACCGCCTGTTTTAATAACTGAATGACCCGGCAAAAAAGGCGCTAAGTGTGCAGCAACTGCAATTGGTCCCATACCGGGACCGCCGCCGCCGTGCGGTATGCAAAATGTTTTATGCAGATTAATGTGGCAAACATCTGCGCCAATTATACCCGGACTTGTTAAGCCAACCTGTGCATTTAAATTTGCTCCATCCATATAAACCTGCCCACCGTTTGCATGAATAATTTCGCAAATTTCTTTTATCCGCTCTTCAAATACACCATGTGTTGAAGGATATGTAACCATAAGAGCTGAAAGGTTATCTTTATTCTGCTCTGCTTTAGCTTTTAAATCATCAACATCAATATCACCTTGCTCCATAGTTTTAACAACAACAACTTTCATACCAGCCATAACTGCGCTTGCGGGATTTGTTCCATGAGCCGATGCAGGGATTATTACAACATTCCTTTGACCCTGCTTATTTGCTTTATGATATTCACGTATTACCATTAAACCGGAATACTCGCCCTGTGCGCCTGAATTTGGCTGCAATGATACTGCCGGGAATCCTGTAATATCGGAAAGTTCTTTTTCAAGATTCCTGAAAATTTCCATATAGCCTTCAGCCTGATTGACGGGAATGAATGGATGCAATGACCCGAATTCATGCCACGTTACCGGTATCATTTCGCTTGTTGCATTAAGCTTCATTGTGCATGAACCAAGCGGTATCATTGACATATTCAGCGAAAGATCCTTGTTCTCAAGCTTTTTCATATAACGCAGCATCTCTGTTTCGCTGTGATGAATGTTGAAAACAGGATGAAGCATGTAGTTTGATTTTCTTTTCAAAGTCTCAGGCAAACAGCTTCCATTCATTGAAGCAGATGGCTGTTTACCTCCAAAAATACTTAATACATCATTAATATCTTTTTCAGTAGTTGTTTCATCAATTGATATGCCTATATATTTTTCATCAAAATATCTCAGGTTAATTTCGGCATCTTCAAAATTTTTCCTTAATACTGCTGCTTTCTCTTTTGAACCTGCATCTACTTTTAAAGTATCAAAGAAATATTTATTTTCCTGTTTTAAGCCGGCAGCTTTCAATCCGTTAGCAAGCATTGCAGTTAAGCTGTGAACATTTTCAGCAATTACTTTGATACCAACAGGACCGTGATAAACCCCATACATACCTGCCATAATCGCCAGCAAAACCTGTGCTGTACATATATTGCTAGTAGCTTTTTCTCTGCGTATGTGCTGTTCGCGTGTTTGCAGCGCCATTCGGTAAGCCTTGTTGCCGTTTCGGTCAACTGAAATACCTATTACTCTGCCCGGCATCAGCCTGCGGAATTCATCCTTGCATGCAAAATAAGCAGCATGCGGTCCGCCATAGCCCATTGCTACACCAAATCTTTGTGTATTGCCGATTGCAATATCTGCCCCAAATTCACCCGGAGGTGTAAGCAGAGCAAGGCTTAATATATCCGCTGCAGTTACGCAGTAAATTCCTTTTAAATGAGCTTTTTTAAAAAGCTCTGTATAATCTTTTATTTCACCATCAGCAGTTGGATACTGCACAAGTATTCCGAAAATATCATCAGTCAGTTCAGTATTATTAATATCTCCAATTATAAGCTCTACGCCTATTGGCTCTGTTCTTGTTTTAAGTACATCTATAGTTTGTGCAAGACATTCATTTGAAACAAAAAATTTATTCGCATTTTTTCTCTCAGGTTTACGCGCTGCAAATAATAAATGCATTGCCTCAGCGGCTGCGGTTCCTTCATCAAGCAAAGAAGCATTTGAAACCGGAAGTCCGGTAAGATCAACTACCATAGTCTGGTAATTCAATAATGCTTCAAGCCTGCCCTGGGCAATTTCAGCCTGGTAAGGTGTATATTGTGTGTACCAGCCCGGATTTTCCATTATGTTGCGGAGTATAACTGTTGGGGTGAATGTACCATAATATCCATATCCAATATATGTACGGTACATTTTATTTTTTAATGCAAATTCATGCAGGTGCTTTAATAATTCCTGTTCACTTAAAGCTTCGCCTGTATTAAGCTCTTTTTTTAAACGGATTGAAGCGGGAATGATCTCGCCAATTAAGTCATCAACTGATGCTGCGCCAACTACTTTGAGCATTTCTTTTATTTCATGTTCAGTAGGTCCAATATGTCTGTTTACGAAAGTATGCATTTTGTTTTTATGTATGGAGATTTTATTGTGAGAAATGAAAAAATTCGAATTAATTAAATATCAAAATTATAAATTAAGAAAAAACTTCAATTCCTTCTTTTTTAATTGTTTCCAGAAATCCGCTATAATCTTTAGTACTATCAATAATAATCGGCTCAATTCTGGAATCAATTTTCAGGGAAATATTCCCAAGTTTCTTATAAATATCAAAATAGTCAAATTTATTATTCTTTATCACAATGGCAATATCAATATCGCTCCATTTATGATAGTTACCTTTAGCATAGGAACCAAATAAAATAATATTTTCAACCGGAATAATATCTTTTACTTTATTTGAAAATGCTTTTGCTATTTTTATAGCATGTTTTTTATCCATTTGAAAAATAATTTTGTTTCAGAAAGAATTTCCTGTGCTTTATTGTGATTTAAATACCTGTAAACAGATTCTTTATATGAAGGATACCTGGCTTCTATATTTAATGGTTGCAGGATATTTAGAAAATTTATTCTTTCCCCATCCATTTTTTTTAAAAGGTTACATTGCTCTGATAAAAATAAAAGATTGTGAGTAAATGGAGGGGTTTCATTTTTTAATTTTGTATAGAGCGCTTTTAAAGCTTTTTCAGCAGATTGGTGGCACATAAAACCCACATACAGATAACGTTTACCATCAAGCATAACTTTTGCAGTCTTAAGAACATACTCAGCAATCTCTATCCAATAATTAATTTTTTCGGATTTATTCATCTAACCTTTTAAAAAAAATTATACCCCTTTTTTCTTTTTCTTTAGTCCCATTTTTTCGATTACATCCAGATTCTTTAAGGCATTGCTAGCTGCTTCCTGCTCAGCAGTTTTTTTTGTCTTGCCCTTGCCTATTCCAAGCGCCCTCATGTTTATCTGCACTTCAACGGTGAAAAGCTTATTGTGCTCGGGACCTTCCTGGTTAATAACTTTGTATTCAGGAATATAATCTGTGTTAGCCTGCGTGTATTCAAGAAGCTTGCTCTTGTAATTTTCATCAAACTGGTTTAGCCACTTTACATCAAGCTTTTTAAATATCTGGTTATTCAGAAAGTCCTTAGCCGCATCGTATCCCCTATCAAGAAAAATTGCTCCAACCAAAGCTTCATAAGCATCAGATAGAATCGTATCATAACCGTCTTCAATTGATTTAAGTGCTGTAGGTGCGGCTAGCAGGTATTTCTGCAGATTAATAACCTTTGCTCTTTCGGCAAGAAAACGCTGATTGACCAGTACTGAACGGTACTTGGTCAAATCGCCTTCATCTGATTCTGGAAAATTCTTATACAGATATTCCGCAACAACTGAATCAAGCACAGCATCGCCAAGGTATTCAAGCCTTTCGTTTGATGCGAGCTTAACTCCGTTTGTCGCTTTTAATTTAAGGAATGAGCGGTGTGTTAACGCGTTGATAAAGAAATTTTTATGGATTATCTGGTAATCAATGCTCGCCTGGAAGGTCTTAAAATCAAATGAGGCGATCATGGAGTAAATATCATCTTCCTCTTTGCGTCTTCTTAATACAGGGACGAATTTTCTGAGGGTTTTTAATACGCCAAACATATTATCTTATTCGTAATGTTCTCTATTTCTCTTAAGTACTGTTATTCTTCGTACTTTTTAAACACCAATGCAGTGTTATGTCCGCCAAATCCTGAATTATCACTCATTACTGTATTGATATCTTTCTTTATTGCTTTATTAGGTACATAATTCAAGTCAAGTTCAGGGTCAGGTGTATCATAATTTATTGTCGGAGGCACTATGCCGGTATTAATAGTTAATACTGAAGCGATGGATTCAATTGCACCGGCTGCGCCAAGTAAATGACCTATCATAGATTTAATTGAATGTACCGGAATTTTATACGCATGCTCCCCAAATACATTCTTAATTGCAGCAGTTTCATTTTTATCATTGTAATATGTAGAAGTACCGTGAGCGTTAATGCAGTCGATATCCTCAGGCTTCATTCCAGCATCTTTGATAGCAATTCTCATAGCCTCTGCAACACCTTCACCATTGGGAGCAGGTTCAGTAATATGGTGAGCGTCTGCTGTCAAGCCAATACCTGCAATTTCAGCATAAATTTTTGCTCCCCTTGCTTTGGCAAACTCAAGCTCTTCAAGTATTAGAGTTGCTCCTCCTTCGCCCATTACAAAGCCATCTCTGTTTTTTTCAAACGGACGGGATGCTTTCTCCGGTGCATCGTTGCGGGTTGATAGTGCTTTCATTGCATTAAATCCGCCAAC
>JAYTUN010000093.1:0-7066 GCA_043744495.1 Ignavibacteria bacterium | reverse complement strand
TGGAATGAAATCCGCGCCATCAAGCGCTTTTTTTACAAGGACATTTCCTTTAAATCCCGAAGGCTTTGTGGCATATTCCAATGTTTGGTCATTTGGCTCATAAGGTGCTAAAATACCTGCAGTAATTGCTATTAATATCAGTAAAATCAGTGTGATAAGACCTGCCATAGCAAGCTTATTGCGTTTAAATCTTATCCAGGAATAATACCAAAGGCTGTGAGAAGCCCTCTGTTTTTCGGCTTCAGAAAAGTTATCTTTATCCTTAAAATACTCATTTTCCTGCATAATTTTGATAAATATACCGAAATTACATTAGATATTCAAAACAATTCGCTAAATACTTTTAAATAAAATAATGAGTGTGAAATTTTTTTAATAGCAGATGTGTTATTATAGTTGGCAGACTGTGAGTATGAGACATAAATAGCTGTGTACCTAGACTGCCTCCTGGTATGCAGCGTGTGAAATCGCTATTCTAGCTGATTTCCTCCTGTATTGTTTTCTCCTTTAGAAGCTCACAGTTTGCTGATTTTTTTCATGCTAAACCCGAAAGTTTTACACTAGCTTTCGGGTTTTTTATTACACAGTAATTTATAATTTCCTGGAAATTTATTTTCGATCAAATGAATATTTCATTCTGCTCCTACGGAGCTCTGTTAAAAAATAATATTAATTTTACTACCCATATTATGTCCCTACAGGACTATGTATGACAGTAGATAGTTTCTATATGATAAATGTTATTCTTTTTTCGTTATTTGATATTTGTTACTTGATATTTGTTACTTGATATTTGTTACTTGATATTTGTTACTTGATATTTGTTACTTGATATTTGTTACTTGATATTTGTTATTTGCTATTTGTTATTTGCTATTTGTTATTTGTTATTTGCTAAGGTACTTCCCACCCCACACACCTATTAAATTACCAACATATTCCGCATCTTCGGTATTCAGCATAAGATGATCGATATTATGAAGTGAAACAAAGCTCTTAGGCTGGTTAGCTCTTGCAAAAAGTATTTCAGCATTTTTAAAATCAGCATAAATATCAGCTGTTGAGTGCATTACAAGATAAGGGATATTTATCTTTTTTTGAAGCTCGCCAAGATCATAGCTTTCAATATCCGCAAAGAATTGAGGTTTAAAATTAAACTTTACGCCTCCAATTTCAGCCTCAGCTACTCCATTTTTCAGACAGCGCTGTTTTGTCCTTTTTAATTTTACAGCAAGATTTCCAGGCTCTTCAGGTGATGCAATTGTAACTATTGCTTTAACTGATGTGATTTGCGGCACCGCAAATAATATTGCCGCTCCGCCTAAAGAATGTCCGATTAATAATTCAGGTGCAGCATAATTATCTTCAAGAAATTTCGCAGCCGCAAGGACATCTTCAATCTGTGTTGTGAAGTTTGTTTCAGGGAAACTGCCTTCGCTGGAACCGATACCTGTCAAATCAAATCTTAACACTGCAATTCCGTATTTAGTTAAAACAGAGTTTATGTAGGTAATTGCTTTTAGCTCCATTGTACATGTAAAGCAATGTACAAAGATTGAGTATGATTTTATATTGCCATACTTAGGAGAATCTAACTTCCCCGCGAGCTGAGATCCTCTGTTATTTTTAAAATTAATTTCTTTTGTTATCATTATGCAATAATAATTAATATACCTTATTAATTATACATATAAGTATATCCCTAATATAGAAAATTATATGAAATTGACCTACTCCCCCGTTTCTCAGTTGTTGGTTCTATTGGTGAGCGAAGCTGAACCATCACCAACAACAAAAGTTGAGGTCACACCATCCTACCTGTTTGCAACAGGCAGGCGAAATGTTCAATAATGCACACACCCCACCGCTTCGCGGCACCCCTCTGTAGAGGGGAATTTTTTCTGCGTCCCAATCCGCCCTGGCAAGCCAATTAATCTGTGTCCCAAACAACAATTATTCTGTGTCCCAAACTCCGTTTGGGACACTTCATTCTTCCTGACTTCACCTAACTTAATCCACAAAGTTGAGAAAGTCTGACTGACTACTCTTGTAGTTCAGCAATAACGTATTATATATAATAAATGGTTCTGTTTTGGAATGCATTGACTGTGTCAATGCATGCATCAACGCAGTTGATGCAGTCCAAAATCCCCTCGTTGTTGGTGTTGCCTGCCCGGCTCTGACGTGGTCACCAACAACAAATCAAATACTTTATCATATTAGGAATTTATGATTATTGACCTCACCCCTCTCAAGGAGTCCTTCGGACCTAACCCCCTCTCCAAAGGAGAGGGGGGATTTGCATCGAAAATTGAAAGTCATCAAAATACATTAAGTATTACTTTGCCGTATAGAAAATTTATGATTATTTTTGAGAAACTAACATACAAAATGTGCTCAAATTACGATAGATATATAAAAGATAAAGAGATTCGCAGAAGAATGGGAAAGGTTGAGTATCCCGTTAAAAATGATGATGATTTCACGGATGAGGATTTCGCTAATTTAAAGCAAAAGGATATAAAGATAACTTCAGATATTCTTTCTATTAAATTGCAAGAAGGTAAGCCGGTTATAACCATTATGAAATGGGCTATTAACTGGAATCCAAAAATGCCAATTTTTAACAGCAGGATTGAGACAATCCGAGAGCAGGCAAGATGGAAAAGTATATTTATCAAAAGCAGGTGTTTGATTCCCGCAACATCATTTTATGAATTCAGACCACTTGAAAATGATCCACCTGATGTTAGCAGGTTAAAAAAAGAAAGCAAGATAAAGCGTAAAACTAAGTTTAATATATCTGTAAATGGCGTAGAATTTTTCTTTATTGGCGGCATTTATATTTGGAATAAAGATATGAATTATTGCAGCATGATAACAACTCCCCCTCATAAAGACCTACAGAAAATTCCCCATCATAGGTGTCCGTTAATACTTATGCCTGAAGAGGCACAAGAATTTATTGAAGCTGATCCTTTATTTTTACTTGATAATATCAAAGAATTAAATAGCAGCAAAAAACTTGAAATAATAGAAGTTTCTGAGTTCTAAATGAAGATTTTTCTTCGTTTTACTTATTTCATTGTAATAAATAATTAGTAAAATTATCTTTACAAATTCAAAATCATATAATCACTGAAAGAACAAGAGTACATCATGAAAGGTATCATATTAGCCGGGGGTTCAGGTTCAAGAATGTACCCAATTTCACAGCTTTACAGCAAACAATTAACCTTAATATATGATAAACCACTGATTTACTATCCATTATCAATATTAATGCTGGGGGCAATAAAGGATATTCTTATCATTTCTAATGAAGAGACTATCCCATTTTACAAAAAGTTATTTCAGGATGGGAAGCATTTAGGTCTGAGTATCGAATATGCACTTCAAACTGCGCCTAATGGTATTGCAGAATCGTTTATTTTAGGTGATAAATTCATAGGCAATGATGATGTTACATTGATATTAGGTGATAATATATTCTATGGCAATCTTGATTTTTTCAATAGGGCTATAGAAAGAAAAGGCGGAGCAACAGTTTTTGGATATAGGGTAACTGACCCGGAAAGATATGGCATAGTTGAATTTGATGATAGCGGGAAAGCAATATCAATTGAAGAAAAACCTCAGAAGCCAAAATCAGATTTTGCAGTTCCCGGTTTGTATGTTTACGATAACAAGGTAGTCGAAATTTCAAAGAACCTGAAGCCTTCACCAAGAGGTGAGCTTGAAATTACAGATGTAAACATGGTATACTTAAATATAGGCGAGCTTAACGTAGAAAAGATAAGCCGCGGCGTTGCATGGCTTGATACAGGAACACCTGAATCACTTTTACAGGCATCAAATTTCTTTGGTGCAATTGAAGACAGGCAGGGCTTAAAAGTTGCATGCATAGAAGAAATATCACTTCACATGAATTTTATTGATATGGCACAGTTTGAAAATGTGATTTCCAATATGCCTAAATGCGCATACAGAGAGTATCTTCAAAAAATATTACATGATAAAAACAAATAAGTATGATTTAATAAATAGGCATGAATAAGTAAAACTGATAGATAGAATGGAAATTCAGGAAACGAAGATAAAAGATGTACTGATAATAACACCGAAGGTATTTAGCGATGACAGGGGTTATTTTCTGGAATCATTCCGTAAAAAGCTATTTGCGATAAGAGGAATTGAGCTGGATTTTGTACAGGATAATATTTCTAAATCAAAGAAGAATACTATCAGGGGTCTGCATTACCAGGCAGGTAAGTTTGCACAGGGTAAGCTTTGCCAGGTAGTTTATGGCAGAGTTCTTGATGTTGCGGTTGATATAAGGTTCGGCTCCCCTACTTTTGGTAAATATGTTGCTACTGTACTTTCTGAAGAAAATCACGAACAGTTATGGATACCGCCGGGCTTCGCACACGGGTTTTCAGTGCTATCGGAAACTGCGATATTCCATTACAAATGCACTAATTACTATGATAAAGAAAGTGAAAGAGCTATACTATTCAATGACAAAGATCTGAATATCGATTGGAACATTACTAACCCACTAGTTTCATCAAAAGATCTTGAGGCAATATCCTTTAAAGAAATAAAGCAGGAATTCAATTATTAATCAAATTTCAGTATATAACCCTTACCAAGAAATTTAATTTAAGAAGTTTCATTAAAAACTGCGAATGAACAAGAACAACAAATCGATATTTTTTACTGACGGAGTAAAAGTAAAACAGAGTACTTTAATTACTCAATTTGCCGAAAGATTGGAATTTGACCTAGTAAAAGACAGGACAACCGTTACTGACCATGATATATTAGAGGCTATTTCGCTTGCAGTAAGGGACAGGCTGACACGCAACTGGCTGAATACTCAAAGTGAATACAATGAGAACAATGTAAAGAAAGTTCATTACTTATCGCTTGAGTTCTTAATGGGAAGTTTACTTGGTAACTCACTAATAAATTTAGGACTGTACGAAGAATGCAAAAAATTGCTTGAGAGCTTTGGCTATGATATTGACAGGATAATGCGTGAAGAACCAGATATGGGGCTTGGTAATGGCGGTCTTGGCAGACTTGCAGCTTGCTATATGGAATCACTTTCAACTCTGGAACTGCCTGCTTATGGATACGGGATATTGTATGAATACGGCATTTTTGAACAGGATATTGAAAACGGTTACCAGATAGAAAAGCCCGATCACTGGTTAAGATATGGCAACGCATGGAAAATAGTTAGACCGGAATTTACATACACAGTGAAGTTCAACGGAGCGGTATCAACATATTTTGATGAAACAGGAAGAACACGTTATACATGGGTAAATACTGATGATGTGCTTGCAATTGCAAATGATGTTCCGGTACCCGGTTACCAGAACAGGACAGTAAATACGCTAAGACTATGGCAGGCAAAATCAACCGATGAATTCAACCTGAATAATTTTAACCAGGGCAATTACCTTTCAGCAGTAGAAAACAAAAATCTTTCTGAAACAATATCAAAGGTGTTGTATCCTAATGATTCGATACCACAGGGTAAAATATTAAGGCTTAGGCAGCAGTATTTTTTTGTATCAGCAACATTACAGGATATAATTTATAATTTTAAGCTTCATAACACAGATTTTAAGTTACTGCCTGATAAAGCTGCTATTCAGCTTAACGATACACATCCTGCAATTGCAATACCCGACCTTATGAGGATTTTAATGGATGATGAAGGCCTTGAATGGGATGACGCATGGGATATCACACAGAAAGTGTTTGCATATACAAATCATACCATAGTACCAGAAGCACTTGAGGAGTGGTCAGAAAGCCTGCTACAATCATTGCTTCCAAGGCACATGCAAATTATCAACGAAATAAACCGCAGGTTTGTAAATGATGTTAAGGAAAAATATTCAACCGATAGCAATATAGTTTCTGAAATGTCAATAGTAAAAGAAGTTTCTCACGGGAAAAACATTAGAATGGCAAACCTTGCAATAATAGGAAGTCACTCAACAAACGGAGTTGCCGAACTGCATACAGATATTTTAAAGAAATATATTTTCCCTGACCTTAATAAATTCCAGCCGGGTAAGTTCAACAATAAAACGAACGGAATATCTATCAGAAGATTTTTGCTTCAGGCAAACCCGGAGCTATCAGAGCTGATAACTTCAAAAATTGGGAACAAATGGGTAGTTGATTTGGCTGAACTTAGGAAAATTGAAGAATTTACCGATGACGCTAAATTCCGCAACAAATGGCGCACCATAAAGCAGAATAACAAGCTAAGGTTAATTGATTTTATAAGTCAGAACCATAATGTTAAGGTAAATCCTGATTCAATTTTTGATTCCCAGGTAAAAAGATTCCATGAGTATAAAAGACAATTGCTGAATATACTTCATGTTATATTGCTTTATAACAGAATAATAACTAATCCGAAAGAATTTTATGTTCCGCGTACAGTGATTTTCGGAGGAAAGGCATCTCCCAGTTACTTTATGGCAAAGCTGATAATAAAGCTTATAAATTCGGTTGCTGAGCATGTAAATAATGATCCTGATATAGGTGATAAACTTAAAATATTATTCATTAAAAATTATGGGGTAACACTTGCAGAGCGCATAATTCCAGCAAGTGATCTCTCGGAGCAAATATCCACTGCCGGCTTTGAAGCTTCAGGCACAGGGAATATGAAATTTGCGCTGAATGGAGCCTTGACCATTGGCACACTTGACGGAGCAAATGTTGAAATAAAAAATGAAGTTGGTGATGATAATATATTCATTTTCGGCATGACTGCTGATGAAATAATGGCAACCAGAAAAAATGGATATACCCCGATAAAATATTATGAATCGAACCCGGAGCTTAAGTTGATAATAGATATGCTTAAGACAAATTATTTTAACAAAAATGAACCGGGTATATTTGACCAGATAGTGAATGAGCTGCTTTACAGGGATTACTATTTTATAATGGAAGATTTTGAAGCCTACTCAACTGCGCAAAAGCGTGTTGAGCTTGCATATATGAATACTGATATGTGGACAAAGATGTC
>JAYTUN010000092.1:0-1851 GCA_043744495.1 Ignavibacteria bacterium | reverse complement strand
GTTGTTTAATAATGATTTAAAGTTTGTAACTGTAACCTCCAGATTAGAATAATTTATGCTCGAAACAGCGTTTCGAGTTACAAGCGGTCAACTTGAGTTACTTAAGTATCCCTGTACCAAATTTATAACTCTCAGAAATAGTAACCGGTAACTTACCTTTAAATTTTATACTTCCTGTAATAGCCTTTAACGCTGCTTTTATGGCAAAATCTGAATCTCCATAAGCGCATATATATGCTGGAATAGAGGGAAATTCCTTCAATAAATATGGATTTCCGAGAGAAATTACTGCAATGTTCTTATTTAATCCGTTAAGCCTGTTTACCACCTCAACATTGTTTGCTGAAATTGATATTTTTCCCGTACCAAATCTTACTTTTGCATAAATAGCTACTATAATATTATCATAACCAGAAAGGTTATCAAGATTTCCCATTAATTCAGCATCCATAGATTTACTATTGGCATTAAATATAAAATTCTCTTTAAAAAAATCTGAGGCAATACTATTAAGATATGCAGTATTATCCTGATCTCCGCCTTCACTAATAATAACTATTGCAGTTTTGCTGCCTGCTTTTTCTTTCAATGGCAAAATGTTATTTTCATCCTTTACAAGGGTGATAGATTCATCTGCAATTTGCTGTGCAAGTTCACTTGCATCGGTTGTATTAATAGATTTGTAAACATCAGCTTCCTGAACGTACCGGTTCTCAAACAATCCAAGCCACTCTTTTGCTTTTAATATCTTTTCAGCAGAACGGTTTATTCTTTCTTCTGTTATCTTACCACTGTTAACAGCTGATTCAATAGCGTTAATAGTAGTTACTTCATCAAGTGGCATTAAGATAAGGTCAATTCCTGCCTTTACGCACATTACAGCTACTTCTGATGTAGAGAAATATTTTGTAATACCCTTCATATTCAAAGCATCAGTTACAACCAGACCGTTAAAGCCCATTTTTTCTATTAATAATCCCTGAACAATAGCGGGGGAAAGTGATGCCGGAATGTTAGCCTGATTTTCAAGTTCCGGAAATGCAAGGTGCGCTATCATAACAGAGATTACTTTATTTTCAATTGCTTTTTTAAAGGGTACAAGCTCTATTGAATTCATTCTATCCATATCAAAATTCAATACAGGAAGGTCATTGTGTGAATCAATTTCAGTATCACCATGTCCCGGAAAATGTTTTGCCGTTGCTATTACTTTGCCATCCTGTAAGCCCTTTATCATTGCCTCAGACATTCTGCTTACTAATTGCGGATCTTCACCAAATGAGCGAACATTAATTATCGGATTGTTTGGATTATTATTTACATCGCAAACCGGTGAGTAGTTTTGCCCAATGCCAAGAAGTCTTGTTTCCCTTGCAACTTCGAGACCCATTTTATAGCAAAGTTCTTTATTATCTGCGGCTCCAATTGCCATGTTTGTAGGAAACAAAGCACCGTCTGTAACTCTCATCTTTGTACCGCGCTCAAAATCTGCTGAAATTAAAAGCGGCAAATCTGAAAATGACTGTAGCTTGTTTGAAAGCTTTACGTAATCTGTTGAGCTGCCTTTAAAAAATATAAATCCGCCCACTTTAGTTTCTTCACAAAGTTTTTTAATTTTTTTAAAATCAGCCGATCCTTCCGTGAAATTTTCGGGCACAGCATTAGCTATTACCATTTGAGCAATTTTTTCTCGCAGTGTCATTTCAGAAAGTTTTTTCTGAATAAAATCGCCTGGTCTGGATTTGAAATCTATCTCTTTGGAAGTGATTTTTTTCCCGCTTTTAATTTTATCTGATTTATTAAAAGTTAAAATTGTAATGGTAAATATTGAAGCTAACAGAATTACTGTAA
>JAYTUN010000091.1:0-7105 GCA_043744495.1 Ignavibacteria bacterium | reverse complement strand
TTCATTAATAATACACGAGTTAATACTCGTAGTTAAAATAAAAACAATGATTTGTCCCAAAGGGACTCCTTCGGAGCAAGCTGAGCGGTCAACTTGAGATATTAATTATTGTTAATACAATACGGTAAGTCGTATCAAATTGTGATAAAAAAAGAGACGTCCCATCAGGACGTCTCTACAATATTAATCTTTTTTGCCTTTTTACTTTTGCCTTCTTGACTGCTTTAGCTCCGCAAGGAGCCCCTTTGGGGCAGTTTTACTTCACTATCAGCATCTTCTTCACATCAACAAAATCACCTGTTACAATTTTGTATAAATAAAGTCCGCTTGCATAATTTATCGCTGAAAAATCTATCTTATATCTGCCAGGCTGCATATCCTGATTTACTAATGTTTCAACTACTCTTCCCAACAGATCATATATTACGATTTGAACATTCCCCTGTCTGATAATATCAAAATTGATATTTGTTACCGGGTTGAACGGATTTGGATAGTTTTGGTATAATTTATATTCCTTAGGAATTTCTGAACTAATATTCTGTATTCCAATTGGAACTGTCCATCTTGCTGTTTGTACTATTGGATTTCTTATTAATACTGATATAGCAGAATCGTTTCCTGTACTATCAGGGCTTGTATATGAATTTAGTCCTGTTCCATCCCATCCCCTGAAGGAATATGGTGTTCCGTTAAATATTATATTTCTTGATAATACTCCAAATTGAACAGTCGCTCCTGAATCATGATAATTATCACCAAAAGTATTGCCAACTGATGATACTATTGCAAGCCTGCATTGTAATTTATAGTTTGCCTGAACATTCACATTAGAATTAAGTGTAATGGTATGTGTTGTATCACCGTTGTTTGACCAGTTAACAAAAACATACCTGTTAAATCCAACTGTTCTTGGACTTATTGCCTGAATGGTTACATTTGTTCCGTTGGGGAAAACAAGATTTTGAAGTGTATTATATAGAACTCCATTTACTCTAAATTCACAATTTCCGTTTCTGTTTGTTCCAATTGTTAACATTGAACTATTAACCAGAACATCAACTGTCCTTATGTGTACTGCCGTTCCTGTTAAAGAAGTTCTTCCTTTAATGTTTAATCTGTATAATCTGGGTGTTACACTTCCTATTGCTCTTACTCTGACTGTTATAGAATCGGGAAATGTGCTGATAGAATCTCTGCCGTTTACAAAACTAAGCTGAAGTGAGCCTGTTTGCGGTAGTGTATCTAATGCTAGTGTAAATTTTACTCTGTCGGTAAATGGTCCCTTTATTGCCGGTATCGCTACTACAAATGTGGTGCTATCGCCATTGTTAATATTTCTTGATGATGGGTTAACTGTCATTGCATAATCAGGGTAATATGCAACATAACTGCCCAGATTATTATTTCTGCCGTCCATCCAAACATTGTAGCTGGTATTACCTATAGCTGAATTCCCGATATAGTCGCCAATGTAAAAATGACCGCCTGGCTGTCCAACAGCCATATTATTCGGATTATGTGAAACGTCAGAAACATTCTGGTTAGCGGTAAAGCTTACACCGCCATTTGTGGATACGGATGCATAAAGCCTTGTGAGTATATTATTTGCCTCATCAACTCTTGAATCATACCAGCATACAAAAATTTTGCCGGTAATGTTATCTACTGTAATTGATGGCAGATATTGGTCGGTTATTGTTGCATCATCATTCACTCTTAACGGTGTTGACCATGTAGCGCCAAAGTCAGCTGATTTAATCAGATATATATCTGCATTATCAGGTCCCACAGGGTTTGCAGCATAAACAATGTAAACATTCCCTCTTGTTGATGTAAAACTGTTGTCAGCAGACATTCTTGGAAATTCATTATTCCTGATGCAGGTTTTTACAGTATATCTTCCTGCACAAAGCACTCCGGGCGGATTAACTGCTCCTGTTGGAACCTGAGCTGAAAATGTTACGCCGCCATCGGTTGATCTGTTTACAAGTATTGTCCCTCCGCCGGATGCAGCAAAATAAACGCTGCCTCCCTGTGTATTTCCGTTTGGTCCTACAGCAACATAAGCGCCCTGACCACCTGTAAATGATAGCGGTGATGACCAGCTTACGCCTCCATTTGTGCTTCTAACAAATCGCATACCCGTATCTCCAAACTGACGCCAGGCTATATAAACATTATTGCTGAATGGTCCATTTGTCTGGTCTGCTGTTATCCATTCTTTATCTGCTAAACCAACTGTTGTATTAAAAACATTGTATGGTCCAATCCAGCTTACGCCTTTATTTGTTGATTTCATTACTACTATACCATAAACGCTTCCGTTTTGATAAAGCTGAACGTAATAGCAATTACCCAGACTGTCATAACTCATTACCGGGTCGCCCAATACACTATAACCCGTAAATATCGGATTATTTTTTACCCAATTGTATCCGTCTAATGTATAATACAGGTTATTGATATTAAAAGCGCATATACTGTTTAAAACATCTCTTGGGTTTGTTGCTATATACGGCTCGCCAAAATCTGTTCCAAGGAAAATGTTATCAAAGCCATTTGTAATTACTACTTGGCTTTCGGTGCCGTTTGGCGATACATTCAGAAATGGCGGCTGAATTGCAATGCTTTGCTGCTCTGACATCTGCGAGTAAACCGCAGCTGTAAAAAAAAGAAAGATGAAAAATATTAATGCTTTTTTCAATTTGTAATTTTATTTAATTTATGGATTAGTATTATTTAAACTTTTTTGTGATTTTATTCTGATTAATTATTTGACCAAAATCATTTTTTTTGCTTCGCTGAATTCAGCAGAGTTTAACTTATAAAAATATATTCCGCTCGGATATGATGATGCATTCCTGCCTGAACTGCCGTTACGGCAGGCAGGCCATTCAACTTTGTATGTGCCCGGCTGAAGTTGTTCATTTACTAAAGTTGCAACTTCACGACCATTTGCCTCATACACAATTAACTTTACGAACCCCCTTTTGTCCCCCCTTTTTGAAAGGGGGGATGAAAAGCACTATTACTCCAACTGCCGCAATTAATCTTTAATATTCATTAACAGATAATTACAGATGGGGGTTTTTAAACATGCCGTCATGTATTGGCAGAGAAGAGTTTCACAAATTAATCATGTGGTTATTTTAAAAGAATCCCTCCTTATGCGGGTTTCAAACTAAATGTTCCCGAGTGCTCGGGATCATTTAATCATCAACATTTTTTTTGTTTCAGAATAATTACCAGCCTGCAATTTATAGAAATATACGCCACTTGGATATGTTGATGCATTCCTGCCTGAACTGCCGTTACGGCAAGCAGGCCATTCAACTTCATAAGTTCCGGGCTGTAATTGCTCGTTAACGAGGGTTGTAATTTCGCGACCGAGGACATCGTAAATGACAAGAGTGATAAACCCCCTGCTTCGCACTTCCCCCCCTTTGACAAAGGGGGGATTAAGGGGGGTTCTTGCAATTTCAAACTTAATTTTCGTTGCGGGATTGAACGGATTTGGGTAGTTTTGAGATAAAGAAAATTTCTCCGGCATCTGATTAGAGATTATTTTTATACCTACAAGCTGGGAATATTTTATTGTTGCAATATCCCAATTTGTTGTTGAAGTACCCCAGCTCCAGCCTGTAACAAATACGTTCCCTGTAACGTCAATTGTAACGTGTCTGGCACCGTCACCACTATTCCCGGTTCCATTATATCTTATTACCCATTGCTGAACCCCAGCAGGATTATATTTTATTGTTGTGTAATCGTCATACACAAAATTATTTACATAGCTTTGACCGGTTACATAAATATTGCCTGTATTATCAACTGCAACAGCGTTTATGAAATCAGAGCCGTTTCCGGGACCATTATATCTGGCTGTCCATTGCTCAATACCCGCTGGAGAATATTTAATAGTAATATAATCCCGGCCAGCCCCGATTCCCGTGCTAAAACCGGCAACTATAATATTGCCGATGCTGTCGATAGACATTCCATACGCTCCATCATTATTTACTGCTGTGCCGTCATAAGTCCGGAGCCATTGCTGAACTCCAGCAGCGTTGTACTTAATTGTTGTTATGTCAGAACCAGTTCCACTACCTGCAGTATAGCCCGTCATATAAACATTATAACTTGTATCAACGCAGATTCCATATCCTTCATCAAAGCCATTACCCGGTCCGTTATATCTCTGAGCCCATTGAAAGACACCGGATGAATTGAATTTAACTGTCGCATAGTCACCATATAATGTAGGACCTTTGCTGATTCCTGTTACATACACATTTCCAGAAGGGTCAACGGCAAGAGCATCTGTATAATCAGAACCATTACCTGTGCCGTTATATGTGCCAAGCCATTGAAGATTACCTGCTGAATTATATTTTAATGCAATATAATCATTCCCTGTCCCGCTTCCGGTGGTGGCACCTGAAATATAAATATTACCTGAAGCATCCAGCTTAATACTGTTTGCCCAATCATTTCCGTTTCCGGTTCCATTATATGTCTGAAGCCATTGCTGAACACCATTTGTATTATATTTAATAAGGAGAATATCACCTGTTGTTCCGCTCATAGTTACTTGCCCGGTTACATAAACATTTCCTGAATTATCCACAGCTATAGCACGACCATCGTCGGCGCCATTTGCCGGACCGTTAAAAATTACTGCCCATTGCTGAACACCTGAAGAATTGTATTTGACAGTGATACAGTTATAAGTAGTACTTGAAGAACCGCTGTAACCCCAGCCCGTTACATACACATTCCCAGAGAAGTCAACAGCTGCTTGCATACCGTAGTCAAAATAATTAGTTGGAGAGTTGTATCTTTGAGCCCATTGCTGTGTTACCTGTGAATTTGAATATATACCTAAGAAAAGTATTGCCAGGAAGGTAATTATGATTTTCATATCTAGCTCCTTTTGGTTGCCCCAAATATAATACACAAAATGATTAATTATGCTCCCTTTCTTTTGAACCTTTTAACTTTTGAACCTTTTAACTTTTTACTTTATCAGTATCAGCTTCATTGTTTTGCTAAAGTTTTGTCTTTCACTTTGTGCTATTAATCGGTAGAAGTAAACACCGCTCGAAAGATTTATTCCGTTGAACTCTGTAGTATAAAAGCCGGCTTCCATCTCTGCGGCAACGAGTGATGTAACTTCTCTTCCTGTTATGTCGTAAACCTTCAAGCTGATTTTTCCGTTGAACGGAATCTGGAAATCAATCTTTGTTACAGGGTTAAACGGATTAGGATAATTCTGATACAATGAATAATTCAGCGGAACTCCCTCTGCAATTGGCTCAATTCCTACTACATTTGTAACCATGAACTGAATATTACCTCTTGGAGAAGTTAACGGTTTTGTAACTGTTCTGCCACTTACTGATGAAGCAGATATATAATAGTACACTTTAGAATCCACCGGCTGCGCGGGAATATTTGCCCTGAATGTATCACCGATATTTGTCATATTAACCTGTGTAAACCCGCCTGATGTATCCAATGTCCAGTACATTCTGGCTGCTGATATTCCGCTCTTTGATTTTATATATCCCTTTACTTCGTATGGCTGTGTTGTATTGTTTGTATTCCTTAATGCTGAGTGTGAAATAAATACAGGCTCATTTACGCCAATTTCTTTTGCAATGCAATGTATTGCTCCAAGTGAAGTAATAATAGCATTACAATCTATCCCAACAATATTATAGCCCGGTAATGCTTCTCTGTATATCCTAAGGGCTGTTGTATCATATCGGTATTCATAAGTTGGTACTATAACAGTTTTATTTACAAATACAGAATTTGTATATGTCCTGTAATTCCCGGTTGGAGGGTAGTTACCGTTATGAGGAGGCATTGGTATTCTTACTATCTTATAGGGTTTTCCAAAACATGTCTGAAAATTATTCAATACATACTGTAGGTTAAGCTCTATTTGGGGTCCATCAGCAACTCCCGGAGGGTATTCGCCAACAAGCAGTGTTTCTTCATCCAAAAGTTTCATATGCATATCTATATGGTGGATCTGATCATAAGGCAATACATCCATTTTGATATAACGGTTTATTCCCATATAGGCATTCATTATCCCGTTTATTTGGGTCTCGGTTTTTGGCGATACTCCGTAAGGATTACCTGCCTGGTTCTCTGTTAAAATCAGCTTTGAGGCAAATCCCGTTCCATGTCCGTCAGCCATAAAATTGCCACCTGTATTTACAAGGTCATTTGGCGCTATAAGTGTCTGATGAATTGGTACACCCATATAATTTGCAATAAAAACAGGAGTAGCATTATCAAATGGTCTTGAAGGTCTGTTGTAAATCCAGTCAATAATTCTTAGAGTATCAATGTTGGCTGAATAAACTGTCCACGGACCATAATCTCTGCACCATATACTATTAAATGGTGTTATCAAAAATCGTAAATTTACAAGCGGTACTCCGCCATTTGTTAAATAAGTCTTAACGCTATTGGAATCAGAACATATAATATAGACTAAACATTCATCCTGTGCATAGTCAACTATTTGCCTTAATATAGGCAGTTGTGATGTCCACGTTATCTGCAAAGCCTGAAGTTCTTCCCACTCTGCCATTGTTCTTACAGGTCTGGGCGGGGGATTTGGATCTAATAATTGATATGGGTATGGATTATTCCTGATATATTCCATTTGCGATTTTTCCCAATCCGTCATATAATGCGGAAGGAAATTATCCTGTGAATAGACTTTCAACGAGATTACTAAAACTAAAAGTAATATACTTTTTTCCATATAAATAATATCTGTTTGAAAACGTAATATTACGCAATTTTCTTAAGCATTACAACGAATATATTGCGGTTAAGAGTATTGATAAAACCGCCAGATTAGGCACTTTGTGGAGCATCTTTCGGCTATGAATAGGATGCTTCGAATAAATAAGTGGAAAAATGTATGATTGCCCGCCATCAGCAAATATACCGAATTTACGTTAAGTTACTTTTTCGTTTTTTTTTTTGAAAATTGTATTATATTGTAATATACCAAAAAGGAAGGTTACCCGAAATGTTTATGTTTCGCATAATATACATACTATTTGTCATTATA
>JAYTUN010000090.1:0-26673 GCA_043744495.1 Ignavibacteria bacterium | reverse complement strand
AGCGCGTAAAACTTTCCTTTATGCACTCTTGAAGGCACAAGGTAATCTCGTGCTCCTTCAGGAGTTGATTTCATTAAAATTGGTGTTTCAACTTCAATAAAGTTTTCACGTTCAAAATATTTGTGAACAACCTGGTAAGCTTTATTTCTTAATACAAGATTATCCGCAATTTTTTTTCTTCTGAGATCAAGGTAGCGGTATTTGAACCTCAGCTCATCGGAGGCTTTTACATCTTCTTCGACTACAAATGGTGTTACCTCTGATGTATTAAGTATTTCAATTCCAGTGGCTAAGACTTCAATTTCCCCTGTTGCCATATTTGGATTGGAAGAAGTTCTTTTCTGTACTAAACCGGTTGCAGAAATTACATATTCCAAGCCAAGAGATTTGGTAATATTGTATGTATCTTTATTTTCTGAATTTATAGTAATTTGCGTAATTCCGTACCTATCGCGCAGGTTAACAAAAATAACCCCGCCAAGGTCTCTGAGCTGTGATACCCAGCCGTTCAGGGTGACAGATTTGCCGCTATGGGCAAGGGTTAGCTCACCGCATGTATTTGTTCGTTTGGTAAATTTCATAGAACTACAAAAATACGCAAAAAACAGCACGCATTCAATGAAAAAGTATTATGCTGAAGTCAATTGAATAAGCCACCAATTAAGCCTATATTTGCTTAATTTTATTCATTTTTACAAAAATCACTTTATTGAATTTGAATATTTCAGAAGCGAAACTAAAAACCATTTTCAGGAAGTCAAAAGGCAAAAAAATCGCGATAATTGGCGATGTAATGCTTGATAAATATGTTTATGGAAGCATATCAAGGATATCACCTGAAGCCCCCGTGCCCATTGTAGATATAGATAATACGGAGTATAAGCTTGGCGGAGCAGCAAATGTTGCTAATAATATCAAAGCGCTTGATGCTGAACCGATATTGATAGGTGTAATAGGAAATGATTATGATTCTAAGCATTATTTAGATGTAATGCGAATGCTGGGACTATCGACAATCGGTATTCTAAAAGATAGTAACAGACCAACAACTGCAAAGACAAGAGTAATTGCTCATTCGCAACATGTGTTGAGGGTCGATAGCGAAATAAAAGAAGATATAAGTAAAGCTACACGGAATAAGATCCTGAGCTTTTTTAAAAAGAATATCAAGAGCTATGAAGCGGTAATTTTACAGGATTACAATAAAGGCGTTTTATCAAAAGAACTGATAGCAGAAGTTATTTCAATATCCAAGAAGAGTAATAAACCCGTATATGTTGATCCTAAGTTTCATAATTTTTTTGAATACAAAGATGTAACGGTATTCAAGCCAAACAGGAAAGAAACATCTGATATACTTGCAATGAAAATTGACGGGGAAAGTTCAGTTAAAGAAGCAGGCAGAAAACTTATTGATAAGCTGAATTGTGAATATCTAGTTCTAACACGAGGTGAGAAAGGGATGATGTTTTTTGATAAGGAAAAAAATAAAACAGTTATACTGAATATACCAACACAGGCAAGAAGAGCTGCTGATGTTTCAGGAGCAGGTGATACGGTAATTTCAACAATTGCTGTTATGCTTGCAGGCGGAGCTAGTATTGTTGAAGCAGTAATGCTTGCTAACCAGGCGGCGGGAATTGTATGTGAGGCAGTTGGAATTATTCCAATATATAAACAAGCGCTGTTGGATTCATGCAAAAGCTAAAAGGCAAAAATAAAAAAGCAAAAATTGAATATTATTTTTAAATCCGGTGATGATCTTGGCTTTATTAATAAATTGAAGGCTGAAAACAAAAAAATAGTTTTCACAAATGGAGTATTTGATATTATTCACAGGGGGCATGTTGAATATTTGGCAGAAGCAAAAAGTCTGGGTGATGTATTAATAGTTGGAATGAATTCAGACAGCTCCGTGAAAATGATAAAAGGTGATAAACGTCCGATAGTGCAGGAAGAGAACCGCGCATACGTGCTGGCAAATTTAAAACCGGTAGATTATGTAGTGATTTTCTCTGAAAATACACCCTTTAATACAATTAAGAAAATTATGCCTGATATACTGGTTAAAGGAGCTGACTGGACAGAAGACAAAATTATAGGCTCTGATATAGTAAAGCAAAACGGCGGGGAAATAAAACGCATTAAGTTTGTTGAAAATAATTCATCAACAAATATCATTGAAAGAATTATTCAGCTTTACACCAAATAATTTTTATTGGCTGAAGAAAAAAAAATAGAATCACCAAAAACAGCAAAGACTCCCGAAATTGATCAAAAGAAGGGTGTCCCAAAACAAAAGAATAAATTCAGATTTTTTTCTTTTGTTGTATTAGTTTTTTCAGCATGTCTTCTTTTTGTAACCCTGATAATATCGATAACCCAAACAGGTATGTTTCGAAACTGGCTGAAAGGTTATATTGTAGATAAAATTAATGAACAATACGCCAGTAAAATGTCAACTATTACTATTGGTGAAATAGAAGGCAATTTCTTCAGTGAGTTAGTGATCAAAGATGCTTCGGTCAAGATCAAAAATGAAGAAATGATAAGATTTGATTTTGTTAATGTTAAATTTAATATTTTTGGATTACTTGATAAAAATATAGACCTCACAGAAGTAATCCTTGAAAATCCTCACGCTAATTTCTTCAGAATAAGAAATGATAAGGGTGATACTGTTTGGAATGTTCTATATATGTTTGAAACTGCCAAAGATACAATAGACGAAGCTACGGAGTTTAACTGGAAGATAGATGTAAGAAGACTCAGGATCAATAACTTAAACTATATTATGTATGGCGCTTTACCATTTGATGCAAGTGTACTGAAAAATATTCATCCTGAAAAGAGTATAACATCAGAAAACCTGAAGATAGGTTCCTTAAATTTTGAAGCTAGGGCGGAATACGATAAAAATGCCATTAAACTTTGGATAGATCAAATGAGCTTTAATTCTAATTTTGGATTTGATCTGAAAGGACTCTCGGGTGAGTTTTATCTTTCAACATCAAGGGCAGAAATTTATAAGCTTAATATTGAAACCAGCAGAAGCTGGATACAATCTGAATATATCTTTATCGATAAAATAAACCTAATAAATTTTGAAGATTTAAAGGGATTGGAAACCTTTAAAGGAAAAGATAAACAAATGAGGTTATCTCTGGTCGCAAAAAACTTAGATTTTGACGATCTTAAAGCATTTCTGCCGCAATTAGATTTTCTTGATAATGAACTTTCTTTTGAAATGTCATGCATAGGTACCTTTGATGATATTCTGGTGGAATCAATGAAACTGAGAACCCAGGGAAGTAATTTTGAATTTAAAGGAAGAATGGTAAGCCTTACAGAGCCTGATAAATTATGGTTTGAAATGAAAGGTGAAAACCTAAAAATTGACCCGAAGGATACAAAAATATATACACCCGGTCTGGCAATCCCAGATTATACACATTTAGGAACCGTAACAGGTGATGTTACATATAAAGGTGAACCTATCAATTTTGAAACCACTTTTGACGTTCAGTCATCAGTAGGTAATGCAAAAGGATTTTTCAATTTAAATTTAAAAACACAGAATTTCAATTACAGTACTTCAGTTGATGTAACAGGCGGTAATATTGGCAAAGTAATAAAAGACCAAAAGTTTGAAAGTAATATTAACGGTCACGTTGAAGCGATCGGCAGCGGATTTGATCTTGCAGTTATAAATACAACTTTAAAATATGAGCTAAGGGATACAAAACTGCTTGATCAAAAAATAGACAAGTCTCAGGGTATAATAAATTTGCGTGGGTATAATATAGAAGCCGATGTACAATATGCTTCAGGTAAATTTGATGCCGCTGTAAAGGGTAATATAAATATAAGAGATTTCAATAATCCAATTTATTCTTTAAAGGGCAGCGTAAGGAATCTAGATATTTCAACATACACAAAAAATGCTGCTGATAAGAGCAATTTAACTTTTGCATTCGATCTAAATGGCAGGGGAATATCTCCTGAAGCACTGGAAGGAACATATAATATAAATCTTGCAAATTCTTTTTATGGTAATTACGATTTCCTTGCAATGCCAATTGACCTTAAAATATCTACAAGCGGTCTGAGTGATTACATTATACTAAGCTCTAACCTGGTAGATTTTAATGCTAAAGGTAACTTCAAAGTAGCTGAAATTGGAGATGTTATTGCAAGCAATGTAATAATGATACAGAACGAGATCAGCAAAAAGTTCAATCTGGATACTTTATTGCCTGAGAAAACTGCAAGTATAATGCAATCAAATATGGATTTTATTTATGAACTTAAGACTAAGAACCCCGATGCAATTTCAAAAATGTTTTATTTAAGCGATATGTATTTTGATGCTAATATTAATGGCAGAATTAAAAATTCATCTACCGGATTTGAAGGCAATACAACTGTTAACCTAAAAATCTTTACTTATAAAGATACTTTATTCGTTTTGAAAGATACAAAAGCAGAATTCAGGCATTTTAATAAGTATGAAAATTATAAATTTGCACCATTAGGTGATTTCGGTTCTTTCAGCTCTACAATTGATATTAAGGCAGGTTCATTAAGAAATAACAGCAATATATTTGATAGTGTAAGCGCAAATTTTATTCTCTCTAATTCTAACCAGTCATTTAAGATATCAGGTAAGAAGGATTCAACTATAAATGCGCTGGTAAGCGGTTATATCGATCTTTCTAAGGATACGGTAATTCTTGATATTGGCACATTGGATATGTATTATAATAAATTCCGGATATATAATGATGATACCATTCATATGGCTTATATTCCTCATGATTCTGAAAAAACATTTGATTTCAATAAATTCACACTGTCAAGTAAAATTGTTAATGTCGATCTATCCGGGAAAATATCCCTGAACGGGGAAAGTGATTTTTCTGCCGATCTGACCAATATAGATATTCCAAGTGTATTGCAGTATGTTTATGATCCAAAATCTGTTTACGCTGAAAAGGAATCACAAAAATTCAAAACACCTGTCAAAGGGAAAATAAGAAGAGTATCAATGTATTATAAAGGGTTGATATCAGACCCGCAGTTCAGTATGGAAATGAACACAGGTGTAATCAGATATGACCAGATAAAAGTAGGAAGAATTGACGCATTTATAGAATATGCAAACCAAAATCTCGCAACTGATATTCTTATGAGTAATGCACAGGGACAGGGAAGCTTAAGGCTTACAGGAAATGTTCCTTTCAGCAATCCACTCGTAACTCCTGATAGCACGACATATATGGCAGTGCTCACAAAACCGCTTGATCTTAACCTGAAGGCAAATAATTTCCAGATAAACTTTTTCTCGAAGGTAATCCCAAATTTTACGGATCTAAGAGGTTTTCTTGATGGAGAGATCAAAGCAACGGGAACAGTTGCTGATCCGATACTTAGCGGTAACGCAAACATTACACGCGGAAGATTATTCTTTACATGGAATGGTTTATATTATAGGTTTGAAAGCAGCCTGAAAACTGATAAGTCGGACCTAATAATTGAAAATTTTTCAATCTATAACGATAGAGACAAGGCAAGACATATTGATGTTTTCGGGAAGATCAATTTTGCAGGACTTAGTGTAAATGATATAGACCTGACTACCCGTGGCGATATGTATTTCCTTGATGGCTCATCTATACAGAACAGGTTTGGCTTTTACGGTGAAATGCTTGGCGGAATAGGCGACCCACCAATAAGGATAAAGGGTAACTTAAGGAATTTGTTGGTATCGGGGCAATTGGTTATTAAAAGTGCAAAGCTGTTTTTCCCCGCAATTTCCAGCTTAGCTTATGATATATATTCAGATGATTTTACATACAGGATACTAACTGATTCAACAGGGTATAAATTTCTTGATACTACTATTACTGTAACACAGGAAGATATTGGAAGTCTTGACCCTTTTTTGCGATACAATTATATTCTTGAGAAAAGAGAACCAACTGTAGCAGATTATATTACGTATGACCTTGATATATTGATGGAAAAGAACATTATTGTAAACGTTAATATGAACAGCCTGACCCGTGAAGAGCTTAATGGTGAGTTCCAGGGAAATTTAAAGCTTGATAACAAAACTCCTGACAGACGATTTCAACTCTTTGGCAGGCTGAATATTGTGGGTGATAGTTATTACCGGTTCTATAAAAACTTCTCGTTGAAAAATAGTTATCTTGATTTTAACGGTGATTATAACAATCCTGAATTGAACATTAAAGCAGAATATAAAAATATAAGTACTACTCCGGAAAATACTCAGGAAATAATGTTTGTTGTACTCGATATTTCAGGTACAAGATACCAGCCAAAGCTTACTCTTTCCTTAAGGAATGATAACGGAACACAGGAAACAGGTCCGGAAGCGCAGACTAAGGCTATTTCATATCTATTGTTTGGAGCGCCGAAACTGGTAGGCTCTACTGCTTTAGGTAATTTAGGAAATAATTTTGGTTCCGGACTCGCATCATCATTATTATATGAAGCATTAAGGTCTATTGCTCCTTTCGTAGTAAATACTGAGGTAATATATAATGGTGGGAACTTAAGCAGCACGGATATAAAAATAACATCAGCATTTGGTGATGCTATTGTAAAATTCGGCGGGAAGATACTTTCAAATATCAATAACCTGGAAGTAAGCATAGAGTATCCGCTTAATAAGCTGCTTAATATTAATGTATCAAATAATCTATTGATTCAAATTTCAAGATCATATTCAAATTCATTGTATAATAGTGACCAGGGTTTTGAAACAAGAGCCGGCTTAACATACAAAATTCGATATTAATTAAACTAATATTTAAGTGCCAAAAAATAAATTAAGCGACCTGAAGCAGCAAATCATTGGATTGTTTAAACAAACCCCATCGCTATCAATTAAATTTAATATGCTGTTTAACAAGCTACAAGTAAATAAATCGCTAAAAGCCGAAGTACGCGAAATTTTAAACGAGCTTGTTAAGGATGGCGAACTTCAAAAGAATGCCAAGTTTTATGAATATAGCAGCCGCACTGCATTTTATGAGGCTGTAATAATACTTGATGGCAAGAATGATTATGCCGCAGAAATATCTACAGAGCAGGGTCTATTGGTACTTCCCGTAAAGAAAAAGAACCTGCAAACTGCTTTAATTGGCGATAAAGTTGAAGTAACAATTATAGAATATGCGCACAGTGAAGAACGTGAAGCAATTGTAGAAAATATTGTTAAACGTGTTAAGCATAGCGTGGTTGGCAAGCTGGAGTTCAGTAGCAAGGGACAGGATTATGCATTTGTAATTCCCGATGACAGGAAATTCCGTAAAGATATTTTCATTCCTAAAAACTCCTTAAAAGGAGCAATGCATGGTGATAAGGTAATTTGCGAAATAGTGAACTGGGAATACCAGGACCTTTCACCTGAAGGTAAAATATTACAGGTTCTTGGCAAAGCCGGTGATGTTACAACAGAGTTTAAGGCGTTAATCAAAAAATACGGACTCACTAAGATATTTCCGAAGAATGTAAAAGATGACATGAAACAGCTTGAAGAAGACGGATTATTTGAAATTTCAGAAAGTGAAATTAAAAAGAGAAAAGATCTAAGAAAAGAGCTCATTTTTACAATTGATCCGGTTGACGCAAAGGATTTTGATGATGCTATTTCGCTTGAAAAGCTGGATAACGGAAATTATTACCTTGGAGTTCATATTGCAGATGTAAGCCATTTCGTCACAGAAGGCTCTGTGCTTGATGAAGAAGCTTATGCAAGGGGTACAAGTGTTTACCTGATGAATGATGTTGTGCCTATGCTGCCTGAGAAGCTATCTAATGATATATGTTCCTTGAAGGAAAAAGTTGACAGGCTTGTGTTTTCATGCTTTATGGAAGTTGATGGCAAAGGTAATATAGTAAAATATGAAGTATTCAAATCTGTTATAAACAGCAAAAAAAGATTTACTTACGAAGAAGTTCAGAATATCATTGATAAGCAGGAAGGGAAGTTCCTTGATAAGCTAAATGAGATGAATGAGCTTCATAAGATACTATTTCAAAAAAGACTTGATGAAGGAAGCCTTGATTTTGAAACAACTGAAGTGAAAGCTGAAATTGTTGATGGACTGATAAAAAGCATCAAGCCTAAAGAAAGACTTGGATCAATGAGGCTTATTGAGGATTTTATGTTATTAGCCAATAAATGTGTTACATTATTTATTGAAAGGCAGAAACAAAAGCCGCCATTTATTTACAGGATTCATGATATCCCTGATAAGAAAAGGATAAAAGAACTTTCTCAGTTTGTAAAACAGTTTGGCATAAATCTTAATCCTGAAAGTAAATTATCAATTCAGAAAATGCTGCTTGAAGTACAAGATAGACCAGAAGGGTTTTTGATAAATGATATTACTATCAGGGCTATGTCAAAAGCAATTTATTCTGAAGAAAATATTGGACACTACGGACTTGGGTTTGACTATTACACACATTTTACATCGCCAATTAGAAGATACCCAGATCTTATTGTTCACAGGATATTGTATGAAATACTGAACGGGCTAAACCAGAAAAGGATACAGCACTACCATAAAGAACTTCCGGATATATGCAGGCAATCAACTGATAGAGAAATAAATGCAGTTCGCGCTGAGCGTGAAGCAATTAAGATTTTACAGTGCCAGTATATGGAAAGTAATGTCGGAAAGATGTTTGACGCTATTGTTTCAGGAATTTCAGAATACGGTATATATGTTGAAATTACCGAAAGTATGATAGAAGGCATGGTAAGGCTTCGCGATATGAATGATGATTATTATATTTTAGACCAGCAGAATTACCAGATAGTAGGGAGGCACAGAAGAAAAAAATACAGAATTGGCGATAAAGTAAAAGTAAAAGTTAATAAAGTTGATACTGAGCACAGGTGGATAGACCTTATTTTTGTGAAGTATAGATAAATGTTTTAAAATATTAACAAACTCATTAATTATATCCTTAATCTAACCTTTTATTAAAGGAGAAAAATTATTGCATTGTATTTTATATTCTTTACTATATTTTATAATTAAGTAAATACTTGTAAACATGAAAAAATATTACTATTATACAAAATGTTATAACATAGCTTATTCTATTCTATTCTATTCTATTCTATTCTATTCTATTCTATTCTATTCTATTCAAACATTAGTTATTCGCAAGCAGTAAATTTAGTTGAATTGGATGGCCCATGGCATACTACACTTATTAATGATATAGTCAGCGGGCAGATTAGCTTCCAGAATAATATTATTTACATAGCAAGTAGTTCAGGTTTATTTAAAACAACAAATAATGGTCTAAACTATACTAAAATAATTGATGGTAATTGTACTGCTGTATATTGTTATAAAAATAACCCAAATATTGTTTATTTTAGTATGTTTACTTCAGGAAGTTATACATACAAGTCTATTGATTTTGGACAAACCTTTGAATTGATTAACAATGGAATTACGAATACTGTGAAAGTGAACACTATAAAAATTTCACCTATTAAACCTGATAAAGTGTTTGCGGGTATTGATAATAATAATGGAGCTAATACACTTTTTATGACCTTGAACGCAGGTAACCTATGGACAGGAATCACATATAGCGAAACTTACCAGGCCAAAATCCAAGAAATATGTTTTAGTAATTTAGTTGAGAATAAAATATTTTTACTCTCTGGACCTGGATTCAATTGTAATACTTATGGTGCCGGTATATATATGAGCGATGATGGCGGTTTCTCGTGGAAACCTAAAACAATCGGCCTACCACATTGTAGATTTCATTCATTAACTATTGAATATGCTGTTGATATTGAAATTGAATATTTATACATTGGCGCTGAGGGTAGTTATGCAAGTTACCAGGATGGTGGTATATTCAGGTCATCAGATTATGGTGTAAGCTGGCAGCACATATACATTGCTCCTTCTGATTTTTTATTATTAAGGGATATGGCAGTAGTTAATAACAAAATATATGCATGTTTAGATGAATGTAATGCTTTAGTAGGCCTTTTAAAATCCGAAAATCACGGACAAACATGGGTAAATATCAATAATGGAATGTTGTGCCCTTCTACGAGAGAAATTACTGTTACAGCAAATGAATATATCTGGACTGGTGGTTATAATACTGTTTATGCATCAACTGATAATGGCACAACATTTATTGAAAAAACTAGAGGATTATCCAAAGCAAACACTACTTCTGTTTCAGCAATAAATAATATAATTTTAGGAACAGGAGATATTTTCCATCCAAGGTATTTTAAAAGCATTGATTACGGAAGTAACTGGATTAGTATTGTGAATGATTGCGGGTTTGTAATTGGAACAGCTATAGAGTTTGACCCTAATAACAATAATATCGTACATTCAGTTCAGCGCGAGTCTGATGAAACTTCTACTTATATTACAAGGTCAACAGATCAAGGGCTAAATTGGAGTTTTGCATTTTCTAATGTATTGGATTATGGTTCAATCCTTAATAGGCTAAATGACCTAAAGGTTGACCCGAATAATTCCAGTAGAGTGTTTGCTGTTGGAAACTTAAATGATAAATCTAAAGTATTATCAAGTACAGATTTTGGAGTTAGCTATTCAGAAAATTTTATTAAAAGGGATAATACAATACTCACTTTCGCTGTTCAATCAATAGAAATTGATAAAAATGTAATTAAAAATGGTTATAGTAAATATGTCTATGCAGGAGGTAAATATTCCGGTGGAGTAAACCTTTATAGGAAACAAAACGGAGGAATCGGAGAATGGAACCAGAATGATATCTACAGCCAGAATGTAAACGGGGATATAAATCAGATATTTGTTGCACCGCTTAACTCTTCTATAAGTTATTTTACATATTTGGCAACTTCAACTGGAGTTTATAGAAAAAATAGTGCATCTGATGTGTGGCAGCAGGTAAATAATGGCTTGAATAATTTGAATGTAAAAACAATTGCTGTTGATCCCCAATTTACCAATAAAATAGTAATATCATGTGACCAAAATAATTTAAGCACTCTTTATTATTCTACAGATTATGGAGATAATTGGTTTACGGTATCATCCGATTTACAAATTTTAATCAATGAACTTAAATACAGCCAATTGGGTGCAAGTATTTTGCCCCCAAAACTATATGCCGCAACTAATAAAGGATTATATGAAATCGTAGTAAACCTTTCTGATGATAATATAATTACACAACCTATTGAGAGCATCATTTACAATTACCCAAATCCCTTTAATACAATAACAACTTTTAATATAAATTTAAAAAACATTTCTGATGTTGAAATAAACTTGTATGATGCTACCGGTAAACTAATAAAAAATGTTTACAATGGACAGCTAAATGAGGGAAATCATAAAATAAGCTCTGATTTTTCTAATTTAGCCTCTGGTGTTTATTTTTATCAATACAAAATTAATAATTCAATCAATTTTACTAAGAAATTAATTATGATAAAATAATGAAAAACAGTAAGCGCTTAAATCTGATAATTTCACTATTAATAATTTTTAATCTGCAATTTGCAATTTGTAACATTTACGCCCAATGGTTTACTCAAAGTTTACCTACAACTAATTATTTAACCACAATATCCTGTATAGATCAAAATACAGGTATCGCTGCAGGAAATCAGGGAACAATTTTAAGAACTACAAACGCAGGTTTAAATTGGGTGATACAAAATAGCGGGACATTTGAAAGATTTAATAACTCCTTTTATCCATTAGTGGGGGGAGATTTAGCAGTTTATTTAATTGGTAATAATGGAATAATCAGGAAATCAATAAACAGAGGTGTTTCTTGGTTCTCTCTACAAAGTCCAACATCTCAATTATTGTTATCAATATACTTTACTAACGATGTTAATGGTTTTATTGCAGGTTCTGATAACACAATTTTCAGAACTACGAATGGAGGCAATAACTGGCTGCAGTTAACTACCTCATTACCATCTAACACTTGGTTATCAACAATGGTTTTTAGAGGTTTTAATACGGGTTGGATATCAGGGTCGAGTGTTAATCCGGTTCAATATCATCTTATTAAAACAACTGATGCAGGTAATAACTGGGTTATTCAAAATACTCCAACAAGTACTTTCAACATAAACATTGGTTATAACAGCCAATATTCTGGTGATGAGTTATGGTTAGCCGGTAGTAACGTTTTATATAGAAGTACGGATTTGGGAATTAACTGGATACAAGTTTCTACACCACCAGGTGTTTCTTCATCAGGTGATGTTATCAGAGCAGTATTTTGCAGAGATGCGAGAAGAGTTTTGGTAACTACAGCCGGGAATAATATCCCGGGCATATTTGTAACAACTGATTATGGAATTAGCTGGGTAAGACAGCTAAGCGGAAATGTAGGAGATATTGATTTTGATTTCTCGCCAAATGGTTGGGCTATAAATGAGGCTAATTTTAGTAACACTGTATACAGAACAACCAATGGAGGAGGGTTTACCGGTTTTGAACCTATAAATAACGAATTACCAAAAGCATTTTCACTATCCCAAAATTATCCAAATCCGTTTAATCCAAATACAAAAATTAAATTTGATATATCATCAAATGTGAAAAGTGAAACATCAAATGTAAAACTGGTTGTATTTGATATTTTAGGACAAGAAGTTACAACACTTGTCAATGAACAACTTCAGTCCGGAACTTATGAAGTCGAATGGGATGCTGCAAATTTTCCTAGTGGTGTGTATTACTATAAGTTATCTGCTTCAGATTATACCGAAACCAAAAAAATGGTGTTTTTAAAATAAAGTTTAATAAAAGCTCAACGGGTCAACATCAATATCAACTCTTTCGGTAGATTTTAATTTAAGCTGTAAGGTATAATCTTTCAGAGCATGTATCATATTTTCGCTCTCGGCGGCAGTTTGTCCTGATGCTTTGAGTATTTTAAGTATAATATGCATCCTGAATGTTTTCTTAATTTTATAAATTAATGCCGGTGCAGGCTTTAATAATTCAAGGTAAGCCCTGCTTGATGAATTAACTATCTTACTATTTAGAAAATGATAAATTTTCCATGAGTGATTGTTAACGTTGACCTGTGAAGGAGATGATATTTCAATCAGGATCATTTTTGAAAACGGGGGATAGCTGTGTACTGAGCGGTGTTTAATTTCCTTATTAAAGAATGTTACAAAGTCATGGTTTTCAACCATCGGGAAAATGTAATTTTCAGGATTCATTGTCTGAATTACAACTTTACCATTATCACTAATCCTGCCTGAGCGGCCTGATACCTGCATTAAGAGCTGGAATGTCTTTTCCGATGCACGGAAATCAGGGATATATAAGCCAATATCAGCTGAGATAACTCCAACAAGAAAAACATTCGGGAAGTCCAAACCTTTGGATATCATCTGTGTGCCAATTAAAATATCAAACTCACCATCATGGAAGCTTTTAAGTATCTTACGATGAGCATCTTTTCCTTTCACAGTATCAGCATCCATACGCATAGTTTTTGCTTCAGGGAAAAGTCTTTGTATTTCTTCCTCAATTTTTTCTGTGCCAACACCAACAAGCTTTAAGTTAATGCTTCCGCATACTTCACAATTCGTCAGCAGGCTCTCTATAGACCCGCAGTAATGGCAGCGCAGGTTATTTTTATTCTTGTGATATATCATTGTAATATCACAATTTTGGCACATTTTTACCGTGCCGCAATCAAGGCATTGCTGGTATGCAGAATACCCTCTGCGGTTCTGCATAAGGATTATGTTCTGCTTAAGCTTCAATGCGGCATCTATGTAAGAAATGAGCATTGAAGAAAGTACACGCTGCTCAGGTGTTTCATATTTTTTGTATTTTGTAGGATGGCGCATTTCATAAAGCATATTAACAATTTCAACCTTAGGCTGTTTTGTTTTTAATGCACGGTGGGGAAGCTCAAGCAGTAAATATTTCCCTGCCTTATAATTGTAAAAACTTTCCATCGAAGGTGTTGCAGAGCCAAGCACAACAACTGCGTTGTTGAGTTTCGCTCTTACAATTGCTGAATCGCGCGCGTTGTACTTTGGATTTTTTTCGGTTTGTTTGTAGGAATGATCGTGCTCTTCATCAACAATAATAATACCTAAATTATTTAACGGTGCAAAGAGTGCCGAGCGCGCGCCTATCACTATCTTGACCTCTCCTGAGCGTATGCGCTGATAAACATCAAACCTCTGCCCGTCAGAAAGCTTACTATGAATAACACCAATTATATCTCCAAAGTAAGTTTTAAACCTGTGAATAAGCTGTGGAGTGAGAGAAATTTCAGGCACAAGTACTATTGCAGTTTTGCCGGAATTTAATGCATTCTGAATCGCTTCTATATATACCTGTGTTTTCCCGCTGCCTGTTACACCAAATAAAAGGAATGTTTTGAATATTCCAAGTGATTTATTTATATCACCCAGTACACTTTTTTGATCAGAATTAAGTTCAATAATTTTAATGTCATCACTGAATTCCTGTCCACCCGCCCTGTTAACCTGCTTTTGTGTTAAGGTAATCAATTCCCGTTTTTCCAGAGATTTTAATACTGAAAGTGCGGATTTTGTGTTTTTCAATACATCAGTAGCCCTCATACCTGAAATATCATTTTCTATCAAGTACCTTAATACTTTTACCTGGCAGGTTGAACGGAATTTATTTTCCTTAAAAAATATTTCAAGTGACTGCTGCGTATAATCTTTAAACTCATCAAGCAGTTCAAACTCAACATATCTTTCGTACTTTGCTTTTGCAGTTTCCTTTGATGTGATATGCTCCTGAGTTAAAATGCCCTTTGCGAGAAGAGATTGAACAGAGCTTCGTACACTTTTTGAATTAAGCTTTTTCTCTATCTTCTTAATAGAGAGGGTTCTATTTTTTAATAATGCGATGACATTTTTTTGAAGTGTAGTATAGGTATCATTTGGGACTTTATCAGCAAGCGAATAAAGTATTTTAGATTCCACCATAACACCTTTGGGCACGGCGGAAAATATTACCTCGCCAAGCGGGCAGATATAATAAGCTGATATCCATTTGCAGAAGCTTATCATTTCATCATTTATGATGGGATCCAGATCAAGTAATTTTTTTATTGGCTTAACCTTTACAATGGTGGTTGAATCTGCCAGGCTAATAACAATACCAGTAATATCTTTACTGCCAAATGGCGCAAGTACTCGCAAACCGGGGCGTGTAAACTCATTAAATTCCGCAGGAATGCTGTATGTAAATAATGAATTTACGGGAATATTAAATGTTATATTTGCGTATTTTACAGGCATTAAAAAAAGGGATAGAATGTAATTCTACCCCTGCAAAAATATGAATAATTATTAAATTTAACTGTGAAGTGATTCAAGATACCTTTCTACATCAATTGCAGCCATACAACCGGAACCTGCTGCAGTTACTGCCTGGCGGTAAACATGATCCTGCGCATCTCCGCAGGCAAACACTCCGGGAATATTGGTATTTGTGTTAACTTTGCTTGTCTTAATATAACCGTTATCTTCAAGTTCAATTTGTCCTTTAAATATTTCAGTGTTTGGTTTATGACCAATTCCCAGGAAAATACCTTCAACCTCCTGGTCGGTTACTACCCCGGTTTTAATATTCTTTAATTTTGCGTGTGTTACTCTTTTCTTCCCGTCTTCATTAACCCCTATAACTTCTTCAAGTACTGTATCAGTTACCAGTTTGATTTTCGGGTTTTTCATAGCTCTATCAAGCATAATTTTTGATGCGCGGAATTCTTCCCTGCGGTGTATAATTGTTACTTCCTTGCCGAATTTAGTGAGGTAGTTAGCTTCTTCCATAGCAGTATCTCCGCCGCCAATTACAATTATACGCTGATCTTTGAAGAAAAAGCCATCACAGGTTGCACATGCCGATACACCAAAACCCATATAGTCAGATTCCGAAGGAAGTCCAAGCAGTTTTGCAGAAGCGCCTGTTGCAATAATTACAGCATTTGCAAGATGTTCTTTGCCTTCAACATATAATTTGAATGGCTTTGTTGAAAAATCAACTCTATCAACATATTTAAACTGGCAATCTGCTCCAAATCTTTGTGCCTGCTTGCGCATAATATCCATTAATTCCGGTCCCATTATGCCATGTTCGAAACCGGGATAGTTTTCAACTTCTGTGGTGATTGTTAACTGCCCGCCGGGCTGCATACCTTCAAAAACAACAGGTTTTAAATTAGCTCTTGCTGTATAAAGCGCTGCTGTTAATCCTGCGGGACCCGAACCTATGATAATAACATTATGTGCAATCTGCTCGCTCATTACAATAAATTAATTTATCATTTAGAAATATTTTTAAAAATCATTTATACTTATTTACTTTTTGTTTAATAGATACATTATCGGGATTCTGCTGCAAAGCTTCATTCCACGCTTTTAAAGCCTTTACAATTTCTCCCATTGCTTCATATACATCACCAAGATGATCCGAAAGCGTCTTATTCTTGCCAATCTTAATTGCTTTTTCAATATATATTGCTGCGTTCTTGTAATCTTTTAACTTAAATAATATCCATCCGTATGTATCTAAGTATGAAGCATTATCTGGTTCTTTTTCAATTGTCTTCTTAGACATTTCCTTTGCTTCGATAAGCTTCTCGCCAATTTCGGAAAGATGATACGCGTAATTATTTAACAGAAGAATATTATTGGGGAAATATTTAAATGCCTGCTCATATAACTTTGTGCATTCTGTATTCATTTTCAGGTCGTCATAAACAAGACCCAAAGTGCTGTATGTGTTAAGGTCAGCTGGATTAAGCTCAATGGCTTTTTCAAGATATGGTAAAGCAGACTTGTTATCTCCAACTCTGTAATATGAATTTCCCGTAAGATAGTTCAGCCTGAAATCACCCGGAAATTTTTCAACTCCGCTTTTAAATATATCTATAGACTTTTTAAAGTTATTTTTTTCGTAATAATAAAATCCTACCTGTATATAAAGCTCAGCAGATGTATCATTCTTTGATAAGAGATCATTAAACCTATCCTCAGCATCCTGCGGATTATCCTGCGCATCCATATAAATAAGGTAGTAGCTTGGCATCCACTCATTTGGATATGCAGTCTGCAGATTCTGCAGGATATTTCTTGAAACACCAAGCGCTTCTTTATCTTCGGCTGATGCCTGCAAAAATGCAACTGCAACATCCATTTTTGTCATGAAGTCAACACTATCCCTGTTAATAAGCTTGCTGTACTTTTCAAACGCTTCATTGTTCCTGTGCTGCCTGAAATAAAGCTTTATAACTTCTGTCTGAACGTCGCGGTTATTTGGGTTTGTGCCTAATATCTCCTCATATATTCTGATAGCATTATCATAATCAGGTATTTTTACATAAGTTGCTGCTGCAGAATATTTTAAATTGATATCTGTTGGATTAAGTATAAGCAATTTTTCAACTGTTGCGGCAGTGTTGGCATAATCTTTGAATGATTCATATATGTCAGCCATTCTTAAAAGAACGGTTTCATCATACATATAATTTTCAGTGATATTTTCGTAATACTTCAATGCTTCTGAAGGCATCTTTAATGCTTCATACATTCTGCCGATATTATAAAGAATATTAATATCATCAGGGCGCTTATCGGAAATTTCCTTTAAATATTTTAGAGCATTGTTGTAATCACCCAGAATAATATATGTATCTGAAACAAGTTCTTTATAATCAAGGTTATCAGGGTTAATTTTTATTGCATCAAGTCCGTACTCAAGTGATTTCTGATGCTGTGTAACATTTGAATAAAGCCTGGCGAGTGCGAAATAAATTCCTGCTGCTTTTTCAATCTTTAAAGCATCGTTGTATTTGCTGATAGCGGCAAGATAATTATCTTTTAGCTCAAGAGTTTTAGCTTCTATAAACAGTTCAACAGCTTTTGGGTTTGCAGGGTAATCCTGTGACCTTAAAGTGCCAAAAAGAGCAAAAAACAGTATAAAAATTAGAAAAATTCTTTTCATTGGATGCATAAATATAGCCTTATAGTATTTGAATAACAAAGTAAAAAAACGGAATAATTTACAGAATATCAATAAATATACTGTTTAAAATCTGTAAAAAAGATAAAATTGTCTATGGAATTGTAAACATTTTTATTTTTAATTAATTCCAATTCTAAACAAATTATCAATCTCAAATCTATAATGCTGAATATATTTATAGTAATGTCGTTTTCATTTATTTTTTAAATTTTATTTAGAAAATTTAGTTAATTGAATTGTAAAACCTGTTACAAACTTAAATATAGATGTGATGTAAAAGTATGACTTATTATCATAAGTAAATAAGATTTTAGTCAGTTATTTACAAATTTACGTAAATAAAAGCGTTTCAGATTCATTAAAAAAAAAGTTATTAGTGTTGGCAGAAGAAGCCATAAAATACCTTTCAAAAGAAAAAAATATAAATCCTAATATTCTTAATTTTTGCTTTAAACTACCATTAATCATTTTGCAATAACTTCGTATGTTTTAAAACTTGAGCTCATTAGCGGCTCTTCTCTTTTTGCTTTGGCAATTTTTATGTCTTCGAAGCCGCGTTTGTGGCCTTCTATGAATTCCGGTGAGGATGTCCAGCGTTTAAAGGTTTCTTCACTATCCCAATGGCTTACAATGAGGTAAGTACCCGAGTTATCCTGTGGTTTTAATACTTCCATGTAATTTAAGCCCGGCATACGGTCTATTGCGCCAGCCCTGGTTGCAAAAAGCTCTTCGAAACGTGCTTTGTAATGCTCTTTACAATTGATGTAATTTATTGCTACGAATTTTTTTTCCATGTATTTATTTATTTTATTATTAAAAAGATTTTCAAAAATAATAAGTAATATCGGACTAATCATGTCTAATAAGATTATATTAGTTTTATATTAATGGTAAATATTTCCCCTTAATTGTTTTAAGGTAAAAATCTATATTTGGCATTAAATATGGCAAAAAAACAGAAGAAACCAGAAATTATCAAAGAAAGTAAAATCCAACCTTTACTAAAAAAATATTTCCTTCCCGGCGCATTTGCTATTCTAATAATACTATTGACAACATATAAGATTTCAGGAGATGATGATATTTTCTGGCACCTCGGGATAGGTAAGTATGTTACAGAAAATAAAGTAGTTCCTTCGGGGGATGTTTTTGGCTTTGTTACCAAAGGGCAGGAGTGGATTCCGTTTGAATGGGGATTTGATGTATTGGCATATAATGTATATAGTCTTTCCGGTTATGCAGGGCTCTCTATTTTCAGATCACTCATCTTCATACTAATGTTTTATCTCATTTATAGAATTACATTAAAACTTAAAATAAATGTATTTATAACTTTTTTAATATTCTTACTGCTTATACCCGCAATGTTCGAGCGTTTCATGGTAAAGCCGCAGATAGTTTCGTATTTATTTACGGTAATTATTCTGTATATATTTATTCACTATTCATTTATTAAAAGACAAGGCAGCAGGCTGATATATTTTCTTCCGCTTATATTTTTAGTATGGGCAAATATGCATATGGGTGTACTCTCAGGTATTGTGATATTTACTTTGTTCTTAATATCTGAAACATTTTTATTTTTTAAACCAAAATTCCAAATAGAAAATAATAACCCTTCATCCCAAAAAGATCTTATAAGGCTGCTTGCAGTGTATGCTGTATCTATACTTTCTTTGCTTATCAACCCTCATGGTCTGGTAACTTATACCTATGTTTATTCTCACCTGCAGATGAAGATGATGGGAGATGTTTTTGAGTGGCGCTCACCTTTTAATAAGTTATTTGCAGGCTCGATGTATATTTATGCTTATTATACTTTCATTATCGGAGCATTGGCAGTATTTTATTATGCATACAAAAAACGCGATATATTTTCAGGGCTGGTAATTTTGGTTTTCTTTTTACTTTCATTCCGCTCAGCGAGATTTTCGATAGACTTCATGCTGCTGGTATCAATATTTATCATTATTTCTCTACGCCGCCTAACCGAAATTAATAAAACAGCATTTATCCAGAAGTCCGCTTTGAATATTGTGTTATTAGTAATAATGTTAGCCGGGATATTTTTGCTTCCGGGAAGTACAATTTATAAATATTTCAATTTTGACAGGATAACAGGCTTTGGAGTTGATCAAAGTAATTATCCCTTTGGCGCTGTGAATTTCATTAAGCAGAACAATATCATTCAGGCTGGGAATAAGCCATTCAATACATACGATTGCGGAGGTTACCTGATATGGGAAATACCCGGCGCGATGAATTTTATTGACAGCAGGGGACTGAATGATGAAATATATTACAGCTTTAAAACAATAAACAATAAGCATCCCGGATTTGAAAAGAAATTTGATAGTTACGGGTTTGATTATGTTTTATGGTCATTCCCCAAACTGCCATGGAATAATACTGAACTTAAAACCTCAATAGTTTCTTTTCTTATAAAAAATAACGAGGTGTGGAAGCTTGTTTACTGGGATGATGTATCTTTTGTGTTTGTAAGGAATGACCAAAGGTATAAAAATATTATTGAGCAGAATGAATATAAGTATGTAAATCCATATTATTACATTTTTGATAAGGAACCCCTGCAGAAGGCTACATACAACGATCCTCAAAGAATAACAGATGAAATAAGGAGAAATATTAAATTAAATCCTGAAGGAATATTTATACGAGCAATGGCTAAGAGCTTTAATGTTAAGCCATGAAACGAGAAATGTCAAACGTGAAACGTCAAATGTGAAATGTATTTATAAAAAATTTAATCAAGTTGACCGCTCAATATTTATGTATTAACCCCGACATTTATGTCGGGGGTATAAAAATGCCGCAAGCTTAGGGCTTTAGCCCTGAAATCTCATAACTAAAACCAATAAACTTTTAGATTAAATAAGCTGAATTTAATATCCGAAGACTTCTTCCAGTGTTAAATATTTTACAGTGCCGTATTTCTGAAGGGTCGCTATATCAAGTTTGTTTTTATCTCCAAGAACAAGTATTGTATATTTGGAATCTTTTACATTATCAGCCTGGAATTTCTGAATATCTTCCATTGTGATTGTCTGTGCTTTTTCGTAAATATCTTTTCTTATATCGTGATCAAGTCCAAGTTTTTGAGCAGCAAGATAACTTGAAAGCACTCCTGCTTTTGTTATTCTTTCGCTATTAAACTTCTGCAATAGGTTATCTTTAGCAGAACTATATGTGATATCCGATACTGGCATATCATTTAAAAGCTGGTATAAACCTGCTATTGCCTCAGGTAGTTTATCTGACTGCGTACCAATATATGCAATGTTGTAGTGTGCTTTATCTTTTTTCTGAGGTGATGTATATGATGAGAATGTACTGTAAGCAAGCGCTTTAGATTCTCTTAATTCCTGGAAAACAATACCAGACATACCGCTGCCAAAATATTCATTATATAATGAGATATAAGGAATTTTATCTTTATCATATAACCCTTTTTTAGAAAGCATTAGTATTTCAGCCTGCACCATATCAGGGTAATTTACAACATAAACCGTATTATCGTTAGTTGGAAGTTCTTCATATTTAACTAACCCGGGAGTTTCTTTAAAACCGCCATCAGGTATATTATATTCAGAATTTAGTTTTTCAGTGATCCCTTCAACTGATAAAGGTCCGTAATAAAGTATTTTTTGTTTAAATGATGGAAGGTCTTTTAACAGGCTTATCAGTTCCATCGGGTCTAAAGCATTGAGTTCCGTTTCAGTTAAAATATCAGTAAATGGAGAGTTTGATCCATATTTACCATAAGAATACATAGCATCCCACAGAATTTTATCTTTGCTTAGCTTATTATCAGCACGGACTTTGAGGATATCAGAAACCATGTTCTTCAGCGCATCTTTTTCGGGCTGTAGGTCTTGCATAACTGATTCCAAAAGCAGTAATGCTTTATCAAAGTTTTCATCAAGTCCGCTGAGAGTTAATACAGATTGGTCTTCTCCGATTGAAATGCTGTAAGTACATCCAAGCTTGTAAAATTCCTGTTTCAGCTGTGCAGGTGAATATTTTGAAGATCCTAAATATGAAAAATACGATACAGCCAAAGGTAATTTTTTATCGTTGAATGCGCCGATATCATAAACGATACTTAATGTAAAAAGTCCGTTCTCCTCATTTTTTTTGTATAGTATGGGAATTTCATTTTTAATCTTAGTTTCACTCAGGTCATTTTTATAGTCAACAAATACAGGCTTAATATCTTCGGTTTTCATTTCCGAAAGTGAATTTAGGAAAACTGATTTATCCTGCCTGTTAACATCAACTGGTGTTATTTCCGGTTTATCAACTTTTTGAACTATCTTATCTTCTCCAGTTCTTTTATATACAACAACATAGTTATTTCCGTAATTTTTGTTTGCAAAATCTATTATATCCCGTTTTGTTATCTTTGAAAGACGGTCGATTCTGTTGACCTCGTCTTCCCATGGAACATCTTTTACAAATGCTTCAACAATGTTCCCAGCTCTTGAGCGGTTACTTTCCTGGGATTTAATTGCTGATAGCTTAAGATCATTAATTATAGCAACTGTAAGCCAGTCAGAGAAATCACCTTTTTTAACATTATCAACCTGTTCAAGCAGCAAAGCCTTAACCTGTTCAATTTTCTGGTCTTCTCTTGGATTGCCGTAAAGTATGTGTGAGGAATAATCCTTATTAGTATAAATAAATGAACCTGAGGCAAGCACTTTTTGGTTCTGATTTAAGTTAAGATCAAGCAAACCTGCTGCAGAGTTTGAAAGTATCATATCTACCATAGAAGCAAGATCGTTTTCTTTTGTATTAGCTCCGGGGAAACGGTAACCTATCATTAGATATTCTGCTTCAGGACCAAAAACTTCTTTTTCAATTGGTTTAGTTATTGGTTTTTCAACAGGGGGAACGAATAGCGGAACATTTTTTGAAAGCTTACTGCCCCAATATTTATCAATTAATTCAATTGTTTGTTCCGGGTCAAAATCACCAGAGAGAACTATTGCCATATTGTTTGGAACATAATAGGTATAATAATAATCAATAACTTTTTTAATTGAGGGGTTTTTAAGGTGTTCAATTGTTCCAATAGTTGTTTGAGTGCCATAAGGATGAGTTGGGAATAGATTTAAAAACATTTCATCCCAAATTTTACTATTATCGTCATCAAGGCTCATGTTCTTTTCTTCATATACAGTTTCAAGTTCTGTATGGAAAAGTCTCATAACTGGATTGCGAAATCTTTCGGCTTCTATTTTGATCCATTTTTCAAGCTGGTTTGAAGGTATATCATTAATATAGACTGTTTGCTCAACCGAAGTATAAGCATTTGTCCCCTTTGCGCCAATTATATTCATCATCTTATCATATTCATTTGCAATAGCATACTTTGATGCAAGACCTGAAACACTATCTATCTGGTGATAAATTTGCATTCGTTTTTTCACATCTTTTGTTTTGCTGTACTTCTCGTAAAGATTTATTATCTCATCAACCAGCGGTTTTTCTTTTGAAAAATCCTTCGTTCCAAACTGGTCAGTTCCTTTAAAAAGCATGTGTTCAAGGTAATGGGCAAGACCTGTTGCATCATGTGGATCCATTTTGCTGCCTGTTTTAACGGGAATGTATGTTTGTATCCTTGGTTCATTTTTATAAACTGTAAGATAAACTGTTAAACCGTTATCCAGCTTATACATTCTTGTTTTAGTCGGGTCGCTATCAACAATAGAATAAGTGTAGTTACCTTCTGTTACAGTGCTGACCTGTGAGAGCAATGCTGAATTACATGAAAGCAGAGCAAAGAGGGTTAAGAACAAACAAATGCTAATTCTTATGTGTTTTATCATTTTGAAACAATGTAATTTAATTTAGAATTTATACTTGTGCCGGGCTGCAATTCAAATACCTGCAGAAATCAATAATACTGAATGCAAAATAATGATTTCCTTTTTGTAAATCTATGACAGGTTTAAAGTCATTTTAGAAAATTGATTTGCTTGAATCTGCCCATGAAAGCATATTAATGTTATTTACACCGGCGCCATTATTAATGGTAACTATTCCCGGTTTTAAAAGCGGGCAATTTGAAAAAAGAACCCTTGAAGTATCACATCCATATACAGATTTATGAATAATGTCATTATATATCAATCGGCGATATATCATGACTGTTACATGATAGTTCCCGTTTGGGACATTTATCATTCTATAATTAGCAATGTATTCATTATTTACTCTTTGAATTATGAGTGAATCAGAACGCAGAGGAAATTGAATAACAGGAGGCCAATTTGAAGTATTATAAATCCCAACTTTGTAAATATTTGGAGGCTGAACAAAATTTGAATCTGCAAATCTTATTGTTCCGCTAATTGAGCTTGGAGTTACACCTTCAATTGTTCTGAAATTAAAAACTGTTGACCAGTTACCCGTACTTAGTCCATTTGAATTAGTTCCATTAACGCGCCAGAAATAGTTTGTTCCAGTAACAAGATAATAATAGGGGCATTGAAGCTGAGAAACAGGAATACTTCCGATGTCCATCAGAATAGGCAAAAATGAAGAGTTTAGAGATACCTGAAGCCTGTAATAATCGGCAGTGGGCGAATCTTCCCAATCAAACAATGGTAGATAATGCTGATTGGCAGAATTATTAAGAGGAACAAGTAAAACAGGAGGAGGTGGAGGGGTTAAGATAACTTTAAATTTTCTAACCTGTGACCATGCAGTATTATTACCACTGCCAAGATCTGCTTTTACCCGCCAGTAATAATAAATATTTGTTGTAAGCTTGCCTAGCGGAACATTAATTTCTGTAACGGTAATAGTAGTATCAACTAAATTCTGACTGAGAAAATTAGCATCCATTGAAAGCTGAATATGGTATGCAATTGTCCCGCTAAAAGCATTCCATTTTAAGAGTGGATTTAAATTATTAACAGTAGCATTATTCAATGGTTCAGTTAAAATCAAACCATTTTCAACAGGATCGTTATTTATAGGCGGTTGTACAATTTCATCTTTTTTACATCCGCTATAGAAAAAAAGTAAAAACAGAAAAATTATTGTCGGTTTAATTTGTTTCATTTATCAATTTTATGTTCAAGTTTTAATCTTTGTTCTAATTCTTTTAACTCTTTTTCCTTTTTAAGCAGTTCCTGCTCTTTTAGCCTTAGCTCAAGAGCTTTTTTATCGATACTTTTTTCCCAGTCCGGCTTATCCCAATAACCGATATCTTCAAAATATCCTTTGAATAAAAAGTTATGCTTCAGGGCTTCCATATTCTGCGTAAAACTGAATGAACCATTTTCCAGGTTTTTGGTTGTTGCATTAGCATTTTGCATTATTGCTTTAATATTATTTGCAAAGACCGTATCAGTTAACAGTGTTCCAACTACACTTTCACTGGAATTCATCTTTCGTATAATTTCAGCAATATCACTTGATATCCTGTTCAGCTGTAATGAAGTATTCTGAACATTTCCAGATACATTATCAACCATTTGATCTACTTTTCCAAAGATCTCATTGAGTTTCTCTGAAGAAAGTGAAAATGAACGGAGGGTAAGATCTGCGCTTCTGTAAAGTGTATCATTATTTACAAGCTGTCCCAGTGTACCCTGCCCATTATTTACTTTAGCTGTTATTTCTGAAAGGTCTTTGCTTAATGTAGCAGCATTATCACTTGACTGCTTAAGGCTGTTCATTATATCAGCTACCTCGACAGGTTTAACTGAAACAAGCATTTCATCATCCTGTACCTGTGGTGTTGTTAAACCACCGGGTGAAATTTCAATTACTTTATTGCCAACAAGACCATCAGAGCCTATTGTTACTCTTGAATCTTTTTTGATATACTGCTGAACGCTTTTTTCAACCGTCATTTCAACCAGGACTTTATTTGTTGTCTCTATAAGGATAATATCAACTTTACCCACATTGATGCCGTTGAACCTTACGGTACTTCCTGTTTGGAGACCGGCAACTGATTCAAAGTTTGCCTTTAACTGAAATGTTGGTGTAAAAAGGTTTTCCTTGCCTCCTATAACAAATATTGCAACCAGGAAGAGGATAAATCCTGAAATAATGAATAAGGCAACTGCGATCTTTTTACTCTTGCTTGTTTCCATAATATTTAATTTTAATTATTAGCTATTTCTTCAAAAAATGAACGGACAAATATATCGGTTGATCTTTCAAGATCTTCGTACGTTCCGCGCTCTGTGTAAGTACCTTCGTTAAGAACAACTATACTGTTTGCAACTATTTTAGCACATATCATATCATGTGTAACTACAATTGAAGATACTTTATATTTTTGCTGCATTTTAACAATTAAATGACTGATATCTCGTGTTGTTTCCGGGTCAAGTCCTGTAGTAGGTTCATCCCAAAGCATAACTTCCGGATTCATAATTATTGTACGTGCAACACCTATCCTCTTTCTCATCCCACCTGATAGTTCCGAGGGCATTTTATCAATTGCCTCGCTTAAACCAACATCATTTAATACTTCTTCCACTTTTTTATTTATATCAATCTGAGATAGTTCAGTATTTCTTATCAGCGGAAATTCAAGATTACC